>NZ_LARO01000036.1:0-14274 GCF_000980505.1 Lactobacillus sp. N54.MGS-719 | reverse complement strand
CAGTGAAAAAGTCAAAAGGCATGAGCGGCAAGCCTGTTACCAGCAAGCCGGTTTACGGCTATGTGATGGACGAGGACGAGAATTTTATTATAGACGAGGAAGCCGCCCCGGTGGTGCAGCAGATTTACCAGCTTTGCCTTGCCGGGAACGGCCCGACCAAGATTGCCCGTATGCTGACGGAGCAGCAAATCCCCACGCCGGGGACGCTGGAATATCAGCGGACAGGCAGCACCCGCCGTTATCACCCAGGCTATGAGTGCAAATGGGCGACCAACACCGTCGTTCATATCCTCGAAAACCGAGAGTACACCGGATGTCTGGTGAACTTCAAAACGGAAAAGCCTTCTTATAAGGTCAAGCACAGCATAGAGAACCCCGTCGAGAAGCAGGCCATTTTCGAGAACCACCATGAGCCGATCATCGACAAGGAAACATGGGAGCGTGTGCAGGAGTTACGCAAGCAGCGCAAACGCCCGAACCGCTATGACGAAGTGGGGCTGTTCTCTGGTATGCTGTTCTGCGCCGACTGCGGCCATGTGATGTACCAGCAGCGGTATCAGAACAAGAACCGCAAGCAGGACTGTTACATCTGCGGCAGCTACAAGAAGCGCACCCGCGACTGTACGGCGCACTTTATCCGCACCGACCTGTTGACCGCCGGTGTCCTCTCCAATCTCCGGCAGGTGACGGAATATGCCGCCAAGCATGAGAGCCGCTTTGTAAAGCTGCTTATCCAGCAGAACGAGATCGGCGGCAAGAGAAAGACCGCCGCAGCCACGAAGCAGCTTGAACAGGCCCAGACACGCATTGCCGAAGTGAACCGCATTATCAAGCGGCTGTATGAGGACAATGTAAGCGGCAAAATCAGCGACGAGCGTTTCATGGAGCTGTCGGCGGACTATGAGCAGGAGCAGCGGGAACTGAAAGACCGGGCTGCCGCTTTGCAGGAGGAACTTTCCAAGTCGCAGGCCGCCACCGTCAACGCCGAGAAATTCATGGGGATTGTGAGAAAGCACCTTGCTTTTGAAGAATTGACCCCCACCCTCTTGCGGGAAATGATTGAGAAAATCGTCGTGCATGAGTGCAGCTATGACGAGAACGGCACCCGCAGGCAGGACATTGAGATTTATTACAGCTTTGTCGGCAAGATAGACTTGCCGGAAGCCTAACGCCTGACCTATCCGACACAGCCCTAAGTGCCGGATAGGAACGGCAAAATTTTTTACACTTCTATTACTTCTTTATCGCACATTAGCAAAAATACAAGGAATATAACGGCCAAGAATCAATCGAAACTTTAGCTGGTGAAAAATATCCGGACGACTTTAATAACCGGACTTTTAAGATGTGTTCCGATAATAGCAAGAAGACAGAGACAATCAACATCGGCTGGGATCCATCTTTGAAGAAGGACTATGATTACCACGTCGTTTCGATCTTCAACTGCAATGTTGGCAATCCTGAACAACATATTACTTATTTGTTCAGCGTTCACGATGGCCAACCAGTTGCTTTAGTTGATCAAACCACTAATGGTTCTGACTGCATGGTCAAGGAAACAGCCAACCAAGAAGTTAGAACCGCATTTGCTAATATTTTTGAAGGCAATAATTAAAAAATAGAAAATACAAAAAATAACCAGACTGAATCTCCAGCCTGGTTATTTTAATTTAGATTGGGAAAATTATTCGTAGATTTCTTCGATATCAATATCTACAACGTAAGCAGCAGGTGCGCCGCCTTCAGTTGCGATCCTCTTTTGGTAATCGTCATCTTCGTGAATGTGAGCAGTACCCTTGATACGAACGTTGGTGTGTGATGGAACGTCAGCAACCACAACAGCAGCCTTAGAACCGTTCTTCAAGTTTTCGTATGCATGTGCCTTGGTCTTTTCAAGGTATTGTAAGTGACCGTTATCAAGCACCTTCATTGATTGCTTAGGACCAACTTGTGGTTCACCGTTCTTGTCAACGGTTGAAAGGTAAGCTAAGTGGGTCTTGAAGAATTCGATTTGTTCGTCAGTAAGTTTAGTTGCGTCTAATTTTTTCATGTTGTGCCTCCTGTATTTGACTTATTGCCTATAGTATAAGAGCAATTTAAGCTAAAAGAATTGACATAGATCAAGAAAAAGCAATTTTTTCTATCAATAATCTGTATTATAGAAAGATGCATACAGAAAGTCTATGAAAACGCATTAAAAAAACTGCTCTATTCCGAGGAGCAGTTTCAAAAATGATGTGAGAAATTTTACTTTCCATTAAATGTTATATATTTTGTGAGCTAAACTTGCAAGCAAAACTTTTATAAATTGCAATAATTCGTCAAAATGAGTTTCAAATTTTTATTTTTTGTCCAAAAATGATTAAATATATTATTAGAGAATTTTTTAATGGAGATATACGATGTGGATTAAATTTGCAATAGCATTGATACCAATTATCTGGCTGATCATTTCGCTGGGCGTAATGCGTATGTCTGCGGCTCGTGCTTGTATAATTGGACTTGTTTTAACGGTATTATTGGCAATCTTTAGCTTTAAGTTGTCTGTACCGAATACGCTGACGGCAGCCCTAGAAGGAATCATCATGGGTATCTGGCCGATCATGTTCGTAATCGTGGCAGCGTTATTTGCGTACAATGTGACGACTGAATCAGGCGGGATGAAGACCATCCAGGACATGTTAGCCGCTATTTCTACTGACAAGCGAATCATTGTCTTGATCATTGCTTGGGGCTTTGGTGGTTTCTTGGAGTCAATCGCTGGCTTTGGTACCGCTGTTGCAATTTCCGCGGGGATTTTAATTTCGTTCGGCTTAGAACCAATTCAGGCTTCTGTCATCAGTTTAATTGCCAACACGACAGCTACTGCCTACGGTGCAATTGGTTTGCCTATTTTGACATTAGGTGAAGTAACCAATTTGAATCAAGTGTCATTATCTTTCCTTGTTTCACTGCAGTTATGCATCTTAGTAGTACTTGTGCCATTTATCTTGGTAATTTTAACCGGTGGTGGTTTAAAAGTAATTAAAGGCGTTGGCTTTATTACCTTGATGTCAGGATTGGGCATGGCTATTCCCCAGGTAATTGCGGCTAGATTCGTTGGTGCGGAACTTCCTGCAATCGCCGGTTCAATCTGCTCTACTGCCGTAACTATTTGGTTAACTAAGTGGCATAAGGATGAAAAAGAGTCAGAGGTTGAAAGACCTGATAATAAGACATTGCTTAAAGCATGCTCTACTTTTATTTTGATCTTTATCTTCGTAATTTTGGCATCTTCGCTTGTTCCACCAGTTAACAACTTATTGAACAAGGCAACCACAAACTGGGTTGTTTACACTGGTAAGAACCCTAACACACTTTCAATTAGCTGGCTTTCATCACCAGGTACATTGATTTTGATTGCTACTCTTATTGGTGGCACGATTCAAGGCGTTAGCTTCAAACGCATGATGCAAATCTTAGGTAAATCAATCAAGGCAGTGGGCATGACCACCGTTACGGTTTGTGCGATTGTTGGTCTTGCCAAGGTGATGGTTTACGCTGGAATGACTGATGCATTGGCCGTTGCTTTAGTTAGCTTGCTTGGCCAAGTTTATCCATTATTCGCTCCGCTTATTGGTGCGCTTGGTACATTCCTTACTGGTTCCGCAACTTCAGCCAACGTATTATTTGGTAACTTGCAGTTGTCGGCAGCGACTGATTTGGGCGTAAACAAGTACTGGGTTGTTGCTTCAAACATGACTGGTGCGACAGCAGGGATGCTTTCACCACAGAACATTGCGGTAGCGACCGGTGCAATTCACCGCGAAGGTGATGAAGGTGAAATCTTGAAGGAAACTGTCAAATGGGGCAGTTTGTACTTGGTAGTCTGCTGTGTGTTCTTGTACATTACGGGATTACTGACAGGTATGATTTAAAGTTAGAAAAATAAAAAATGAAGGATCTGCTATGATGGCAGATTCTTTTTTGATACAATGATTTGGATTTAATTGGAGAAAGAAAAACAAAAAGAGGGAAGATATGAAAAACGCCACTATTTAGCCTTGGCCGATCAAATTGATTTTAATGATCAAAAGCAGACTAAAACTGTTTTAGTTAAAATGATCTGGCTCGAAATTATTTTGCAAATCTGCTATCAAGCTTATCCATTTGTGACCAAATATCTTATTGGAAATAGGGTACTGAAGGATGTATTTGTAGCTATTTACTTAATTGTTTTTACAATGGCTGCATTGCATTTTGGACTCACAACTAAGGTATTTGATAAACGAGTAAAAACACATAGGGCTGTTAAAGTTCTGACGGCTGTTTACTTTGTGCTTCTGGGATTAATGGTAGTAATGAATATCTTCACCCATAGCATGGTTTTCAAATTACCAGGACATAAAATTGTATCTATTGCATTGATTGCCTTATCTGCTGCAATTTGTGAAGAATTCTTGTTTAGAGGCATTTTGTTCAACATTTTTACAGTGGCTTTGCGTAAGAATAAATACAACATTTTTTGGACATCAGTAATTTGTTCAGTGCTATTTGGATTGTTTCATTTGATTAATTTATTCCATCAGCCACTCGTTTCCACAATTGGACAAATAATTTTTGCAATGGCACTTGGCTTTATACTCAGCTATTTGCGTATTCTTTCAAATGGAATAATATTCGGTATAATTGTGCACTTCTTGCAGGATTGTTCTCCTCAGGTGGCAAGCTCAAATACGGGAAATTCAAACATTGCTTTTGTTTCAGCAGTGTATATTCCAGTAAGTATTTTTATGATGATTTGTACTTATCTGTTTAATCGTCAATTGAATAAAAAATAAATAAAAGGCTCTTTGTTAATGCTGTAGGCATTTTCAAAGAGTCTTTTTAGTAATCTTCTTTTAACCATTTCTCTATTTTTTGAGGTGTATCTAATTTTTATACGGGTATATTTGATATTAATTTTTGTAACTTTACTTCATCTTTTGCACGTTGAATAGATTCTTTTGAAAAATCAGACATTAGGATCAAATTATCGTGATAATTTAGGTCATCAGATTGAGAACATTGTCTTTATTGAACTTCTTCGCAGAGGCTACAATGTTGACGTAGGCGATTATTCTGGTAAGAAGATCGATTTTGTTGCCAGCAAAGGTAATGAAATTAAGTATTATCAGGTAACAGAACATTTACCAGAAGGGAGTACGCGTGAAACTGATAATTTACGCTATATTCCTGATGGATATCAAAAGACAGTATTATCATTGTCACAGTTTGATGAAGGAACGGTTGATGGTATAGCTGTAAAATATTTGATCGATTGGTTATTAGAAGAATAAATAAAAAGATGATAGTTTCACGTGAAACATACCATCTTTTTTGCTATTAATATTTATTTTTCAATCAAGCTTTCAAATTCGTTCAAACGCTTTTCAAAAGTCTTGAAGGCATCTTCCAAGTAGTCTGGCTTAGTCATGTCAACGCCAGCATGCTTCATGATTTCAGTTGGATAATCACTTGAACCAGCCTTAAGGAAGCCAAGGTATGCATCCCTATCAGCGTCAGTACCATGAACAACCTTGTTAGCAAGTGCAGTCGCAGCCGCAAAACCAGTCGCATATTGGTAAACGTAGAAGTTGTAGTAGAAGTGTGGAATACGTGACCATTCAAGTGCAATGTCGCCGCCGGGTTCAACGCTGTCACCGTAGTAGTGTTGGTTAAGTTGACCATAAACGTCATCCAAAGTGTCGGCAGTAAGTGGTTCACCCTTAGCGTCAGCTTCATGGATAAATTGTTCAAATACGGCAAATTGAGTTTGACGGAACAAAGTACCCTTAAATGAATCAAGGTAGTAGTTCAAGATAAAGGCACGCGTCTTAGGATCAGTGATGTGGTCCAAGAAGTATTCAGTCAAAATGTTTTCGTTAGTGGTTGAAGCAATTTCAGCTACGAAAATTGGGTAGTCACCATAAACGTAAGGTTGGGTGTTACGAGTGTACCAAGAGTGAACTGAGTGACCAGTTTCGTGCACTAATGTGTAAAGTGAATCAACGTTGTCTTCCCAGTTCAAAAGTTCATATGGATCAGTATCGTAGGCACCACCAGAGTAGGCACCAGTGACCTTGTTCTTTGATTCCACAACGTCGATGACGCGGTTGTTAAAAATGTAATCGACGTGCTTCAAGTAGTCTTCACCAAGTGGAGCGAGTGCCTTCTTAGCAACTTCTTTTGCTTCTTCGAAGTTATAGGAAAGAGCAGGTTTACCAGTTAGTGGCACATACATGTCCCACATTTGTAAATCTTTGAGTCTTAAAATCTTCTTACGTAGCGCAACATAACGGTGGAGTAAATCAAGGTGAGAATCAACTTCTTGAATTAAAGTGTCGTAAACCTTGGTAGGTACGTTGTTTTCAGACAATGCAGCTTCGCGAGCTGAGTCATACTTGTGCACCTTAGCGTTATAGTTGTGCTTCTTTACCACGCCAGAAAGCGTAGAAGCAAGTGAGTTTTGGAATTGGCCATAAGCGGCGTAAAGTGTGTCAAAGGCGCCTTTTCTAACATCACGGTTTTGTGATTGGATCAAAAGTGAGTACAAACCGTCTGACAATTGTTCCATATTGCCTTCGTCATCTTGAACGTAGCCGTATTCCATGTCGGAGTTGGTTAAAACGTTAAAGGTATTTTCTGAAACACCCATTGCGTCACTAGCGTCAGCGATGATCTTTTCTTCTTCAGCTGGCAAAGTGTGAGGACGCTTGTTGGTGATCGTTTCAAGGTAGTGCTCGTAGTTTTTTAAGCGAGGTTCGTCCTTTTTAAATTGGGCTAACTTGTCGCTAGGGATGCTCAAGATCTCAGGGCTAATAAAACTAGTGACAGCTTCGAATTGGTTAGCCAAAGTTTGCACGCGGCTAACGTAGCCTAAATAGTGTGAGTTAGAAGTATCAACGTCACTAGACATAGTGGCATAAACGTAGATGTTTTCGACATCGCGCTTAACTGCCAAGATCTTGGTTAAGCCTTCGTACAAATCTTTACCAGACTTAGTCAAAGTACCTTTCAATGCTCCCAGCTTTTCAACATCGTCTTTTGCTTTGTCAAAAGCTGCTTCCCAGTCTTCATCTGTCTTAAAAATTCTGGTTAAGTCCCATTTCAAATTTTCAGGGACTTCATTTCTTGTTGGAATTGCCATAAATTCTTCCTCCGTTGTTTCAATTTGTTTACATATTAACTTGTTGTACAACTGAACACAAAAAATAAGTTATTATTAATTATCGATATTTTTATTTTATCTAGAGATTAAAAGTGATACAAATTAACTTGTATTAATTTTGAAGGGAAACGATATCAAGAATGGATCCAAATTCCAAACGCCGGGAAGGTTATCGCAATAAATCTACTGCGCTTAACCTTCACCGCAACCATGCTATTGCAGCAGATAGTTCTTCATATAAACCGGGTAATATGTTTGCTCGATTCATAGGATTAGTTGCTTTAGTAGCAGTCTGCTTGGGTGTAGCCTGGGCAGCGCATATGTATTTTACGATTCATAGTGCAATTGATGGCAAGAGTGGCGGCCCAATCGCTAACTCAGCCAAGATTGTAAATAAACAACCAATTTCAGTTTTAGTTTTAGGGGTTGACCAAGGGATCGAAGGTCGTCATGACCGAGGAAATTCCGATACTTTGATTTTGGCAACGGCTAATCCGCAAAAGAACACAGCTACAATGACCTCAATCCCACGTGATACCTTGACCGATATTAAAGGAGACCCAGGCAATAAGTACTTTATGTTTAGGGTGAATTCAGCCTATGAAATCGGTGGTAGTGCGGCCAGCGTCAAGACCGTTAAGAGTATGTTGAATGTGCCAATTGATTATTATGTTGAAGTTAACATGAAGGCGCTGCGCAGCTTAGTTAATGCGGTCGGTGGTGTTGATGTTAACGTGCCATTTGACTTCTCATACGACTGGTGCGACTTCCATAAGGGTAAGCAACACTTGAACGGCCGACACGCCGTAGCTTATGTTCGAATGAGAAAAGAGGACCCACGTGGTGACTACGGTAGACAACTTCGTCAACGGCAGGTAATCACAGCGATTGCCCACAAGGCGATGTCAGTGAACACCATTAGTAACTACCGTAAGTTGGTGGATATCTTTAATAAATATGTCAAAACCAACTTGTCGTTCAACGATATGCTTAGCTTAGCGCTGAACTACCGCGGCTGCATGGATAACCTGAAGAGTGGCTATATTCAAGGCCACGATGCCTGGATCGATGGTGCCGCAATTCAAGTAGCTTCAACTGAAGAATTGCAAAAGACTTCTAACAAGCTTAGAAGAAATCTAGGCTTGGAAACTCAAACGTTAAACAATGAAGAAACACGTCAAAATGAACTAAATGAACAAAATAACGACATCAAATGGGACGATCCGGCGGCGTTTACTAATTACCGGATTTATGATCAAAATGAAAATAAAGCGGTAACTGATTCAAACTCTGGCTATGGTGAAAATAGTAATAGTTCATCGTCATCAAGTTCGTCGAGTTCAAGCAGCAGTACGTGGAAATTTCACTGGTAAAAAATTAACAGCATCCCCAAGGGATGCTGTTTTTTGCGCTAAAATAAAAATAGGGAGTGAAAAAAGATGATAGGAACAATCATTAACACAATTGCATTACTCGTCGGCACGTCCATTGGCTGCCTGCTCAAGAAAGGCTTAAACAAAGGTTTCGAAGACGTTTTATTCATCGCAATGGGTCTAGCTGCACTCGGTATCGGCTGGGAAAATGTCACCAACAATATGCCAAAAAGCCACTATCCCGTTTTGTTCATTGTCAGTCTAGCGCTAGGTGGCATTGCTGGTACTGCACTCGATATCGCTGGCCATTTTGATCGTTTAGTCGACAGGGTTGGTAAGTCTAACCTAGGCAAAGGTCTAGCTACCGAGATTTTACTGTGCTGTATCGGCGCTTTATCGATCGTTGGACCCGTTATGGCGGCAGTCAAAGGTGATAACACCATGCTTTACACCAACGCTATGATGGACTTCGTAACGTCGATGGTCTTCGGTGCTAGCTTCGGTTGGGGGATGCTGCTGGTTGCACCGGTACTTTTCTGCTGGCAGGGCAGCATTTATCTCGTAGCCAAATTCCTATCGGCTAGTTTTTTCACCGGCCCGCTTGTAGCCGAGATTTCGATCGTCGGTGGTTTCTTAATCGCCTGCTCAGGCTTAGCCCTATTAAAAATCCGCGACGTCAAGACGTTGAACTTTTTGCCATCGCTACTTGTTCCGATTATCTTTTTTATAATTAAAGATCTGACTGGCTGGTTCTAGTCGGATTTATTTTTCTAAAAATCTGACCATCGTCACTGCCATGAATCAGCTTAGGTCGAACGCCCATCAACTTGAAATCAGCGTGTTCAGCAACGCGGCTGCTTGAGCCATTTTGTACGGCAGCAATCAAATCCACATACTGCAAATTTAACTCGTGAAAAGCGTATTGGCATAGTTCTGTAACGCTGCGTGTAACGATACCGTTGCCTTGAAACTTGCTGGAGAGCCAGTAGCCAATCTCGCCTTTTTTATTTTTGACTAAATTATGCAGATCAATCATGCCGGCAGGTTGGCCGTTAACCAAAATTGTGAGCACGATCATGCGCTGATTGATCATGTCTTCTTGGATCTTTTTAATAAAAGCAGCTTCATCTAAAGGAGACTTCATCTGGTAAGCCCAAGGCAGCCACTTGCCGATGCTGGCCCGATCATCTGCGATAGCATGATAAAGATCGACTGCCTGCCAAGCTTGCGGCATAGCAAGATTAATTTTAAAGTCGTCAATATTAAAGTGAATCAATGAAAAGTAATAATGTGTTTTTTCTTGGGGCATAGTTCAATCTTTCTACAAAAATAATGTTACAGAGATTATACTTAATCTATCATTAGTTGCAAAGCCTACTAATTTTTGATAAGTTCAATAAAGTTATAGTGTCTCAATAAAAGAAGGGAAAAATTATGCAAAAAAAAGAAAGTATCTTTCCAGTTATCTACGGGATAATTTCCGCACTCATTTCTTTTATCGCCGTCGTTTTTATTTGTTTGCGTACATTTAAATTAAACTTACAGCTGGCAATCATCGTCGCTGGAATTTTTGCGATTTTTTTCTTCGGCCTGTCTTACTTTAGAGGACATGCATCAGTCGAAATTAAGCGAATAGTTTACAAATATAAGCTGACCGACCAAGAAGTAGCCAAGATTACGGGTATGAAGGCAAGCGACTTTCCAATCTATCACGATCGCTTGCAATTGATCTTGCCTAAGAGATACTGGCCAAGAGTTCTTGATGCGTTACAAAAATATGAAAAAGAACGCGAATCGGCTGAGGAATAAGAGGGAAAATGAGTTTATTAACTGTTAAAGACTTAAGTCAAAGTTTTATCGATAAAACTTTATACGAAGATGCCAACTTTGTTTTAAATAAAGAAGACCACATGGGGGTTACCGGTCAAAACGGGGTAGGTAAATCTACTTTAATCAAGATTTTAACTGGCGAGATCATCCCTGATGAGGGGCAAGTTAAGTGGCAAAACAAGATTGATGTCGGTTACTTGGATCAGTACGCTAAACTGGCACCGGGTGTCACCATCCGCGACTTTTTGCGGACCGCATTTGATGATTTATACAAAAAAGAAAAGGAATTAAACGAGCTCTACACCAAATACGCCGAAAATGGCGATGATGCTTTGCTTGAAAAGGCAGGGAAGATTCAAACCTACCTTGAAGAAAACAATTTCTACAACATCGACACCGAAATTGAACAAGTTGCCGCTGGTTTAGGTTTAGCCGACCTCGGTTATGACCACGATGTTTCTAAATTATCTGGTGGTCAACGTTCTAAGATTATTTTGGCTAAGCTTCTTTTGCAAAGCCCAGACGTTTTGGTTCTAGACGAACCAACCAACTACCTTGACGTGTCCCACATCGACTGGCTGGTTGACTACTTGAACAACTTCTCAGGTGCCTTCATCGTTGTCAGCCACGATTACGACTTTTTAGGCCGCATCACCAACTGTATTATCGACATCGACTTTGGTACGATTACGCGTTATACAGGTACTTTGAAGCAGGCTTTGCGTCAAAAGGCAGCTAACCGTGAAACCTACCTTAAGGCTTATGCCAACCAGCAACGTAAGATTGCCAAGACTGAGGCCTATATCCGTAAAAATAAGGCAGGTACGCGTGCTAAGAGTGCCAAGTCACGTGAAAAGCAACTGGCTAGAATGGACGTTTTGACGCCACCTAAGAACAACCGTCGTGCTAAATTCGAATTTCCATATGTGGCTACGGCTTCTAATTTGCTTTTGCAAACGCAAGATTTGGTTATTGGTTACGACCATGCTTTGGTTAAATCAGCCTTCAACTTCTCAGTTGGTGGGGATGAAAAAGTAGCCATCACCGGTTTTAACGGAATCGGTAAAACTACCTTGCTTAAGACGCTTTTGGGTCAATTAAAGCCAATCTATGGGTCATACGAATTATCCGTTACGGCTAAATTGGCCTACTTCAAGCAGGATTTGACCTGGCCAAACAACAACATGACACCACTACAATTCTTGCAAGAAGAATTCGAACGCAAGAAGCCAAAGGAATTGCGTCAAGCGTTAGCTCGTATGGGCCTAACCGCGCAACAAGCGATGAGTCCGTTAAAGGAACTTTCTGGTGGGGAACAAGAAAAAGTAAAATTGGCTAAGATGCAATTTGAACCAGCCAACTTGCTCTTCCTTGATGAACCAACTAACCACTTGGATAATGACACCAAAGACGCCTTGCGCAAGGCAATCATGAACTTCCCAGGTGGTGTAATTATCGTTAGCCACGAGCGCGACTTTTTCCGCGGTGGTTGGGTAGATAAAACAATCGATATTGAAACAATGAATTGAGGCTGAGACTATGTCCGACAAAAAGGATACTCAATTTTACCAAGAAGTGTTAGACATTTGTCTAACGGCTGGCCGACTCATGATTGAAGGCGGAAGCGAAATGTATCGTGTTGAAGACACGATGCTGCGAATTGCGAGAAACGCGGGCATTGAAGATCCACGTGTCTTTGCGACGCCCACCTGTGTGTTCATGAGTCTTGATGGTGGCGATTTATCGCAGATGAAGCAGATTCGCGATCGGAACATCAATTTGGAATTGGTGGACCGGGTCAATAATTTGTCGCGTAAGTTTGCAGCTAAGAAAATTAATCTGCAAGAATTGCGCCAGCAGATTATTCAGGTCGCCAATGCGCCATCTTTTCCGATGTGGATGCAGGTCGTAGGAGCTGCGGTTCTTAGTGCGACCTTGATGGTGCTCTTTTTGGACGACTACGATTGGATCGATTTCCCGGGGGCAGCCTTGGTTGGTGCGGTCGGTTTCTGGGCTTACTGCGAGTTTAAAAAGTACACCAAGATCCGCTTTTTGTCGGAATTAGTCGCTGCAATGGTCATGGGTCTTCTTGCAATCGGACTGAATTATCTCGACCATGAAATGATCATCGACCACATTTTGATCGGGGCCCTGATGACCTTGGTGCCGGGCCTGGCTTTAACCAACGCCTTGCGTGACCTTTTTATGGGTGACCTGCTTTCAGGGATCGTGAGAATGTTCGAAGCAGCGCTGAGTGCCTTAGCCCTTGGCGGTGGTGTCGGTTTAGTGCTGAAGTTTGTGGGGGCTTAAAAAATGCCATTTTGGTTAGAGATCGTAATTAATGTCGTATTTTCTTATTTAGCCTCTGCGGGCTTTGCCTTAACCATTAACGTACCGCACCGTGCACTGAATTTTTCAGGGATTAGCGGAGTAGTGGCCTGGATGGCTTATTGGTTCTGCTTTCGTGCCGGGATGGGCAGAATGTTGTCGAATCTGCTCGGAGCCTTTTTGATCGGTATCTTGAGTCTGTTTTTTGCGCGGATTAAAAAGTGTCCGGTAACGGTGTTTAATATTCCAGCGTTGGTGCCGCTGGTGCCGGGGATGCCCGCTTATCAAGCAGTGCGTGCCTTCATAGTAGGCGACTATCTTCACGGTCAAGAATTGATCTTGCGGGTAGCCATCGTTACAGGTGCAATCGGGATTGGCTTCTTGCTTTCAACGATGTGTATTGAAGCTTTTTATAAAATAAAAAATGGTCATTTAAAGAAACTGCAGCTGTACATGAAAAAGAAAAGGTAGTATACTTTCCAATTGACGAGTCGATTAATGAACGCGAGATGCGTATATTTATGAGATAGAGGACATCCGCCTTAAGTGGCAGACGCGGGAAGCGTCGATGTTGGGCACACTGATGTGAACAGTTTAAATGCCCACATATGCTTATGCATGTGCCTTGAGTAAAAAGGACCAAGCTTTTGCTTGGCCCTTTTTGTATTATCTAATATATAAAGCTTGCCTTCCTTGCTGGTTGTAGCTAGCTTGCAAGTTCTTCCAATTAACAGGCTGATTCTTATAGCCATAAGGGTTGTTCACGTAGACAACTTTTTTCGGCTTACTATAGCCGGTAATCACGCAAGCGTGCGAAGATGGTGTAACGTTTACTTTGCCCGTATTGGTATCCCACGTTTGCATATTGTTAACCTTGTTAAAAGTGGTCGTGGTGATGATCATGACAGGGTGACCGTTTGAAACTAGCTTGAGCAGGCTCAAAAAATCGCTCCCTGTGATGTTTTCGATGTGGCTAGTATATTTACGCGCAACGTTGTAAAGCGGCTCGTTATAAACACACCAGCCGGCGTTGGCGATCGTCATATGACCGACGAATCCCTGGTGTGGATTGCCGCGGTATTTGCCACCATCGGTAAAGGAATCGACGTGCTGGATCGTTTCAGCTAGTTCATTTTTCGAAACCTTGATGCCATAGTAATTCATCAACATCGACAAGCTGGTAACCTCGCAGCCATTAGGCAGATCCGGCATTTGATTTTCGAGCGGAACGTTTAATTTTTGTTCCTGCTTCATGGTCATCCAGTTGATTTCATCGTTAATTTTATTTTTGTTAAAAAGATAAATAGCACCTATAATAAGAATTATTGCTGCTGGAATAATCCAAAATAGGTTTTTAAGATTAAATTTTTTCTTGTGCATGATTCTTATTCTAGCAAAATCCCATTAAAAAGATGACAAAAAAATTTTTTGTAGTATGTTGATAGTAAGACAAACAAAACATACTAATCTAGTGTTGGATGATTACTCGACGGAGTAGTCGTTCAACACTTTTTCTTTTACTATGTAAAGTGGAGATGAAGCCAATGCCGTGAC
>NZ_LARO01000034.1:0-14477 GCF_000980505.1 Lactobacillus sp. N54.MGS-719 | reverse complement strand
AGGCTAATCGAGAGGATAGTTGGAGCGCTTAGAAGTGAGAATGCCGGTATGAGTAGCGAAAGATAGGTGAGAATCCTATCCGCCGAAAGACTAAGGTTTCCTGGGGCAGGCTCGTCCGCCCAGGGTAAGTCGGGACCTAAGGCAAGGCCGAGAGGCGTAGTCGATGGATAACAGGTAGAGATTCCTGTACTGTGTTCAATCGTTATGAGCAATGGAGGGACGCAGGAGGCGAAACACGCATCGAGCTGGATCGATGTTCAAGCAGCGAGTGCGGTTAAGAGTCAAATGCTTCTAACCAGCAACATGAGCTGTGATGAGTAGCGAAGTAAAAGTAGCGAAGGTGATGTAGTCACACTGCCAAGAAAAGCTTCTAGCCAGAGAGAACATACCCGTACCGCAAACCGACACAGGTAGTCGAGTGGAGAACACTAAGGTGAGCGAGAGAACTCTCGTTAAGGAACTCGGCAAAATGACCCCGTAACTTCGGAAGAAGGGGTGCTGGCCATGAGAGTGGTTAGCCGCAGTGAATAGGCCCAAACAACTGTTTATCAAAAACACAGGTCTCTGCAAAATCGTAAGATGACGTATAGAGGCTGACACCTGCCCGGTGCTGGAAGGTTAAGAGGAGAGCTTAGCGCAAGCGAAGGTTTGAATTGAAGCCCCAGTAAACGGCGGCCGTAACTATAACGGTCCTAAGGTAGCGAAATTCCTTGTCGGGTAAGTTCCGACCTGCACGAAAGGTGTAATGATTTGGGCACTGTCTCAACGAGAGACTCGGTGAAATTATAATACCCGTGAAGATGCGGGTTACCCGCGACAGGACGGAAAGACCCCATGGAGCTTCACTGTAGCTTGATATTGAGTATCTTTTAAACATGTACAGGATAGGTAGGAGCCAAGGAATGCAGGACGCTAGTCTTGCAGGAGGCAATGTTGGGATACTACCCTTGTTTGAAGGATGCTCTAACCTCGACCTGTAAGCCAGGCCAGGGACAGTGTCAGGTGGGCAGTTTGACTGGGGCGGTCGCCTCCTAAAGTGTAACGGAGGCGCCCAAAGGTTCCCTCAGAATGGTTGGAAATCATTCGCAGAGTGTAAAGGTATAAGGGAGCTTGACTGCGAGAGAGACAACTCGAGCAGGGACGAAAGTCGGGCTTAGTGATCTGGTGGTACCGTATGGAAGGGCCATCACTCAACGGATAAAAGCTACCCTGGGGATAACAGGCTTATCTCCCCCAAGAGTTCACATCGACGGGGAGGTTTGGCACCTCGATGTCGGCTCGTCGCATCCTGGGGCTGAAGTCGGTCCCAAGGGTTGGGCTGTTCGCCCATTAAAGCGGCACGCGAGCTGGGTTCAGAACGTCGTGAGACAGTTCGGTCCCTATCCGTCGTGGGCGTAGGAAATTTGAGAGGAGCTGTCCTTAGTACGAGAGGACCGGGATGGACGCACCGCTGGTGTACCAGTTGTTCCGCCAGGAGCATCGCTGGGTAGCTATGTGCGGAAGGGATAAGCGCTGAAAGCATCTAAGTGCGAAGCCCCCCTCAAGATGAGATTTCCTTTGCGTAAGCAGTAAGACACCTCAGAGACGATGAGGTAGATAGGCTGGGAGTGGAAGTTCTGTGAAGAATGGAGCGGACCAGTACTAATCAGTCGAGGACTTGACCAAAGCGAAGCGATCTGAAAAGGTTTTTTGCGAAAGATTATGTTTAGTTTTGAGCGTAGTAGCTCAAAAGAGTACGGTGGCGAAAGCAAGAAGGATACACCTGTTCCCATGCCGAACACAGAAGTTAAGCTTCTTAACGCCGAAAGTAGTTGGTGGGCAACTGCCTGCGAGGAAAGGAAGCTGCCGTGCTCATGGAGGATTAGCTCAGCTGGGAGAGCATCTGCCTTACAAGCAGGAGGTCACAGGTTCGAGCCCTGTATCCTCCATCGAGTCGTTAGCTCAGTTGGTAGAGCAACGGACTTTTAATCCGTGGGTCGAGGGTTCAAGTCCCTCACGGCTCATGACCCTATATTTGCGGGTGTGGCGGAATTGGCAGACGCGCTAGATTTAGGTTCTAGTGTTTTCGGACGTGTGGGTTCAAGTCCCACCACCCGTATTGCCAACCACATGTTGACATTTTGCCGATTTAGCTCAGTTGGTAGAGCATCTGTCTTGTAAACAGGGGGTCGTACGTTCAAGTCGTATAATCGGCATTTATATTTTGCGGAAGTAGTTCAGTGGTAGAACATCACCTTGCCATGGTGGGGGTCGCGGGTTCGAATCCCGTCTTCCGCTTTCATCAACACGCCGGAGTGGCGGAATTGGTAGACGCACGGGACTTAAAATCCCGCGGTTGGTTTCAACCGTATCGGTTCGACTCCGATCCCCGGCATTGATGATGCGCCCTTAGCGCAACTGGATAGAGTGTCTGACTACGAATCAGAAGGTTGAAGGTTCAAATCCTTCAGGGCGCATATAACGGGAAATGGCTCAGTTTGGTAGAGCACCTGGTTTGGGACCAGGGGGTCGCAGGTTCGAATCCTGTTTTCCCGATTGTATCTAATGGTAATTAGTTACATATTTTGGCGGTGTAGCTCAGCTGGCTAGAGCGTCCGGTTCATACCCGGGAGGTCGAGGGTTCGATCCCCCCCGCCGCTATATTGTAAACTTGGACCTTTAGCTCAGTTGGTTAGAGCAGACGGCTCATAACCGTCTTGTCGTAGGTTCGAGTCCTACAAGGTCCATTAATTACGGATAGTTTAATAATTATCGCGGGATGGAGCAGTCTGGTAGCTCGTCGGGCTCATAACCCGAAGGTCGTTGGTTCAAATCCAGCTCCCGCAATTTGGTCCATTGGAGCAGTGGTTTATCTCGCCTCCCTGTCACGGAGGAGATCGTGGGTTCAAATCCCACATGGACCGTAAGATGGCTCGGTAGCTCAGTTGGTAGAGCAAAGGATTGAAGCTCCTTGTGTCGGCGGTTCGATTCCGTCCCGCGCCACTCATTTTTTTATATTAGGTGCGGGTATAGTTTAGTGGTAAAACGAAAGCCTTCCAAGCTTTAGTCGCGAGTCCGATTCTCGTTACCCGCTTTTATGGGCCTATAGCTCAGCTGGTTTAGAGCGCACGCCTGATAAGCGTGAGGTCGATGGTTCAAGTCCATTTAGGCCCATTGGAGACTTACTCAAGTGGCTGAAGAGGCGCCCCTGCTAAGGGTGTAGATCGGGTTATTCCGGTGCGAGGGTTCGAATCTCTCAGTCTCCGTAATATTATTTGAAGCTCGTTTATCGAGCTTTTTTGTTGCTAAAAATAAATAGTAGACCTAGTTTTGAAATAGAGTATCAAGACTAGGTCTTTTTTATCTGGCTGAAACATATTATTTCCTAAGGATTGATTAGTGTAGAATACAATTAAGAACATTTAGGAGAATAAAATGGCAAAGAAAATTATCAAAGTTGCAGGTGTAGCAATTATAGATCAAGATAAAAATAAAGTATTGGCCGGAAAACGCAATGCTGATCGATTAGTAGGCGGAATGTGGGAGTTTCCCGGTGGAAAGATAGAGAAGGGCGAGACACCTCAGGAAGCCGCTAAAAGAGAACTTAAAGAGGAATTCCATGATGAAGTACAAATTGGACCACAATTGGGTGAAACAGTAAGTTATGAATATGATTTTGGAATAGTTAAATTAACAGTTTTCTTTGCAAAATTGTTAACGAATAATTTTGATCTTGTTGCTCATAGTGAGGTGGAATGGTTATCCGCTGATGAAGTTCAGAAATTAAATTGGGCACCTGCTGATGCTCCGTTAGTCAAAGAATTAGCGCGAACAAACTTTAGAGATATTAAATTCTAATAGTCGCCTATTAACTTAGATGTATTTTGGTTTGACGGAAGCAGAAGGTTATTGTTCTGCAATTATTGATGTTCTAATCTAATTTCTGGTTGTGCGTTAGTTAATCAAACAGTATGATCAAGATAATTTGACAGAGTCAAAAATAGGTGAAGATAAGCCTGCAAATAGTGTATGGCCTAATAGAATGGTCGAAGAAGTATAAGACGTCATAGACAATAAAAATAAGACATTGATTATTTCTTCCCAGGGTGCAGAAAAAATATTTAAGTTTTTTTATGTCTAAATAGTCATTTTAGAAAAGTAATGAAGAGGGTAGACAAGAAAAGCAAAACTAAAACAGTAAAAGTTGTTTAGATGAATTTGAAATTAACTACATCAGTTGATATGAATACATATTACATGCCGACGAAAATGAAGTATAAAAGTAGTGGTGTAATGTCTCTATTACAGCGTATTTGCACTTTTTTGCAAAAAAATAAAAAAAGTACTTGCATTTCAGCTGCATATCTATTAATATTAAATACGTTGTGATTGAGAGATCGCCTAAGCAATTGAGTTTTGAAAGAAAGTTAAAAAAGCACTTGACTTTTAAGACTTGATTCGGTATTATAATTAGGTGCTCTTGATTAGGAGACATGACCCGTTGGTCAAGTGGTTAAGACACGGCCCTTTCACGGCCGTAACATGGGTTCAAATCCCGTACGGGTCATTTGCCAGTTTAATATATTTTGGCATTAAGCTAATGGAGGATTACCCAAGTGGCTTAAGGGGACGGTTTTGAAAACCGTTAGGCGGTTATGCCGCGCGTGGGTTCAAATCCCACATCCTCCTTAATATTATCGCGGGATGGAGCAGTCTGGTAGCTCGTCGGGCTCATAACCCGAAGGTCGTTGGTTCAAATCCAGCTCCCGCAATTTGGTCCATTGGAGCAGTGGTTTATCTCGCCTCCCTGTCACGGAGGAGATCGTGGGTTCAAATCCCACATGGACCGTAAGATGGCTCGGTAGCTCAGTTGGTAGAGCAAAGGATTGAAGCTCCTTGTGTCGGCGGTTCGATTCCGTCCCGCGCCATCAAGCTGGAGGAGTAGCGAAGTGGCTAAACGCGGCGGTCTGTAAAACCGCTCTCTCTGAGTTCGGCGGTTCGAATCCACCCTCCTCCATAATAGGGATATCGTATAATGGTAGTACATCGGTCTCCAAAACCGCTGATGTGGGTTCAATTCCTACTATCCCTGTTTACCTTCATGGCGGAATTGGTGAAGGGGTTAACACACCGGTTTGTGGATCCGGCATGCGTGGGTTCGAATCCCACATTCCGCCCTAGTATTGGGATATAGCCAAGTGGTAAGGCATTAGACTTTGACTCTAACATGCGCTGGTTCGAATCCAGCTATCCCAATTCTAAATAATTTTATAACTTATGGCGGTGTAGCCAAGTGGTAAGGCAGAGGTCTGCAAAACCTTAATCGTCGGTTCGAGTCCGACCTCCGCCTTATCAACCGAATAAGTTGATTATTTAAAAATTAATATTATGGCGGTGTGGCGGAATTGGCAGACGCGTCAGACTCAAAATCTGGTGTCCATTACGGACGTATCGGTTCGACCCCGATCACCGCTATCTTTTATAAGCGATCCATTAAGTTGGATCGCTTTTTTTTGTTAAGATATGTTATTAATTTAGTATTTAAAATTGCACATAGTTTGAGTAATCTTTATAATGCTAAATATGGAGGTATTTAAATGAATATTGGTCTTTATACCGATACATATTTTCCCCAGATAAGTGGCGTGGCTACTTCAATAAAGACGTTAAAAGACGCCTTGGAAAGACAGGGGCATAATGTATTTATTTTTACCACAACAGATCCAAATGTAAAAAAAGGGACAGTGGAGCCAAATGTCTTTCGTTTTAGCAGCATACCGTTTGTTTCGTTTACCGATAGAAGAATAGCCTTTAGAGGGTTGTTCGAAGCTACAAAGGTTGCTAAAGAAGTAAATTTGGATATTGTTCATACACAAACCGAATTTGCCTTGGGAAGTATTGGAAAATATGTAGCTCACCAATTAGATATTCCCGCTATTCATACATACCACACAATGTATGAAGATTACTTGCACTACATTCTTAATGGTCACTTACTTCGTCCATACCATGTTAAACAATTTGTAAAAAGCTATTTGAAAAATATGGATGGCTGTATCGCCCCTAGTGGTCGAGTAGAAGATTTGTTGCACCGTTATGGCGTACAAATTCCTATTAGAGTTATTCCTACTGGCGTAGATATTCAGGGAATAAATTGCGACGCAAAACGTGATGTGCGAAAAGATTTAGGCATTGCTAAGGATGTGCCAGTAATCTTGACATTGAGTAGAATTGCAGCTGAAAAGAAAATAAATCATATTTTAAATGTGATGCCCGATATTATTGAAGAATTTCCAAATGTTAAATTTGTGATTGCTGGTGATGGACCAGATGTTGATGTTCTAAAAGATCAAGTAGAACGTTTAACTTTGGAAGATTATGTGATTTTTGCCGGGAACGTTGAACACGGCGATGTCGGCAACTATTACCGCATGGCAGATCTTTTTGTTTCGGCCAGTGATACAGAAACTCAAGGGCTTACTTATATTGAAGCATTAGCTGCTGGTACTCCATGTGTAGTTTATGATACTGATTACACAGAGAATATTTTTGATAAAGAAATTTTCGGTCGTACCTTCACTACTCAAAAAGAAATGCTAGAAGAAATTATTGAATTGCTTAAAAAAGGGCGCAGAAAAATTCCTCAGGAAGTTTTACAAAATAAATTGCAAAAAATTTCCTCTGATCAATTTGCTACAGATGTATATAATTTTTATCAATATGCAATTGATAATTATCAGCCTAAGCACGAAGATTTATAAAAAGAGGATGTAGATGATTAGAATTAATATGTTCTCGCAAGCAGATTCAGTTAAGGGTCAGGGTGTTGGCTCTGCTTATAATGAATTAATCAAATTGCTGAGAACGCATTTAGTAGATGAATTTTATGTAACGATTAATAAATATGGTAATAGTGATTTGACCCACTACCATACAATTAATCCAACTTACTATGCCAACAGCTTTTCACCAGCTCGTGGTAGAAAAATAGGCTATGTACACTTTTTACCTGATACGCTTGAAGGTTCTATTAAGTTACCTGGTGTTGCTAAAAAGGTCTTTTATAATTACGTAATTGATTTTTATCAACGAATGGATCAAATCGTTGTAGTTAATCCAATTTTTATTGATAAATTGGTTGATTATGGCATTGATCGTGACAAGGTAAAATACATTCCTAATTTTGTTTCTAAGGAAGAGTTTTACGAAGAATCACTTGCAAGTAAAAATGCTTTTCGTCATGAACTAGGTATTCCACTTGATAAATTCGTTGTGTTTGGCGACGGACAAGTTCAAGAACGTAAGGGTATTGATGATTTTGTTAAAATGGCTGAAGCTAATCCTGATGTGCAATTTATTTGGGCTGGTGGCTTTTCATTTGGCAAAATTACGGATGGATATGATCACTACAAGCAGATGGTCGACAATCCACCTAAGAACTTAACTTTTGCCGGACTAGTTGATCGTGCTAAGTTGGTTAATTACCTGAACATTGCTGACTTGTTTGTCTTACCATCATATGATGAATTGTTCCCAATGTCTGTCTTAGAAGCATTTAGCTGTGGTACGCCAGTTTTGCTGCGTGACCTTGATTTGTATAAGGCAATTATTGACGGATATTATATGAGCGGTAAAGACTTCGGCGAAATGAATCAAGTTTTGCAGAAAGCTGTAAAAGATTCACAATTATTAAAGAAGTATAGTGAATTGTCCAATAAAGCTAGTCAAGAATATTCTGAGGAACGATTAGCTAAAATTTGGAATGAGTTTTATCATGAGCAATACAAATTAGGAAAAGAATTAGGGCAAATTCGCTAATGAATAAAAAACATTTATGGGGCGTTCTGATTGTTTTGGCAATCAGTGCCTTTGTTCTATATACGGACTTAAAATCTACGCCATTATCAGAGATATTGGGAGCAGCTCATGGCCTCAATATTTGGGCATTGATAATGGTGTTCGGTCTAATGCTTTTATCCTATGTTTGTGAAGCTGGAATATTGGCAACTTTGGCCCATCGTAAAGATGAGCCTAAACGATCGGCCTGGTCTTTTTTGCGTATTCCTATTATTCAAGCTTTATTTAATGCGATTACGCCAATGTCGACAGGGGGCCAACCTTCGCAACTTGCTGCAATGATCCAAATGGGCATGGAAGGTGGACGTTCAACATCTATCTTGTTAATGAAATTTATCATTTATCAGATAGTTGTGTTCTTCGCCTACGTCTTTACGATTATTTTTGGCTTCCATACAGTAATGACTAAGTTTGCCGGCCTAGCTGTATTTATAGCGATTGGCTTTTTAATTCATATTAGTTCGATCATTTTCTTACTCGCGATTATGTTTGCCTACCGTTTTACCAAAAGAGCAACTAATTGGGTGATGGATTTATTAGGCAAATTTATGAAAAAGGAACGTGTTGAAAAATGGCGTACAGCTACTTTAGAAAAAATCGATACGTTTTATGCAGAAAGTCAAAAACTCAAAAAAGAAAAGAATAAACTAATAATTTCGTCCATTTTAACTGTTTTACAGTTATTGTTCTTTTACTCGATCCCGTTTATGGTGCTGACAGCATTGAATGTTCCATGTTCATGGAGCAGCGTCACGCAGATGAATATTATGGTTATTATGTTTATGGCAATTATTCCAATTCCTGGTGCTTCAGGTGGAGCGGAATATAGTTTCCAAACATTGTTTTCTACTTTTGTTTCATCGCATGGTGCTTTAATTCTTGCAATGTTTGTTTGGCGTTTTGCAACTTACTTTTTCGGTATGATTTTAGGAATTTTCGGTTGGATTTTTAAGCCGAAAAAGATAAAAAGTACAGAAAGTAATTAATTTTTATTAAAAGAAATGAGTCTTGCTCAAATCCGTAGTAAGATAAAATACCGTAACGAGAGGAGAGAGCAATGGAACGTATCAAGTCTTTTTTTAAATGGCTAACGCAAACCAAACTTGGATTTTTTACGATTGTTTTAGTTTTATTTTGGCTGAAAACATACTTTATTTATTTGACCAAGTTTAATTTAGGTGCAGTTGGTCCAATGCAGCAATTTTTGCTCTTAATTAATCCTATTCCTTCAGGGATGCTCCTTTTAGGAATCGGATTGTTCTTTAAAGGGCGGAAATCGTATTGGATAGTTTTGATAATTGATTTCATCCTGACACTATGGCTTTTTTCAAATATTCTTTATTACCGAGAGTTTTCAAACTTTTTGTCATTTTCAATCATTAAGACATCAGGTTCAACTTCAGATAATTTAGGAAAAAGTATTGCAGGGATAACTTTAGCAAGTGATTTCTTGGCCTTTGCTGATATCGCGATAGTTATTGCATTGCTGCTTACGAAAGTTATCAAGATAGACGTTCGTCCTTTGAAGCTTAAGGTAAATCTTTTAATTGAACTTTTAGCAGCTAGTCTAATGGGATTAAATCTGTTAATGGCTCAAAAGGATCGTTCAGGTCTTTTAACAAGAACTTTTGATAATAACTACATTGTTAAATATTTGGGAATCAATGAATATGCCGTTTATGACGGCTATAAGACAGCGCAGACTAGTGCGCAGATGGCTAAGGCTAATGTTTCTGACTTACGCTCTGTTAGAAACTATTTGAAAGCCAATTATGTTAAACCAAATCCTGAATATACTGGCGTAGCTAAAGGAAAGAATGTTTTAATCATTCACCTAGAAAGTTTCCAGCAATTTTTGATTGGCTATAAGTGGAAGGGTAAAGAAGTAACGCCTAACTTGAATAAGATCTATCATCAAAAAGATACTATTAGTTTTGATAATTTCTTTAATCAAGTAGGTCAAGGTAAGACTTCCGATGCAGAAATGATGCTTGAGAACTCACTGTATGGTTTGCAATCAGGCTCTGCAATGTCTACTTATGGTACTTCCAATACTTTTGAAAGTGCCCCAGCAATTTTGCATCAAGAAGCAGGCTATACTACTGCTGTAATGCATGGTGGTGCTGGATCATTTTGGAATAGAAATAATGCTTATAAGTCATTTGGCTACCAATACTTTATGCCACTTTCCTTTTATAAAAATAAGCCAAGCTATTACATCGGCTATGGCTTAAAGGATAAGATCTTCTTTGACCAATCAATCAAGTATATTGAACGTTTGCCACAACCATTTTATTTGAAGATGATTACGGTAACGAACCACTATCCATATCAACTTGATAAGAAGAATCAGACCATTGATAAAACCAACACGGGGGATGAAACCGTTGATGGTTATGTTCAAACAGCGCACTATCTTGATCAAGCCATTGGTGAACTAATGCGGTGGATGAAGAAGACCGGTCTTGATAAGAACACTTTGGTTGTTCTCTATGGTGACCACTACGGAATCTCAGGCAACCACCATAAAGCAAGTGCTGAATTGCTTAAGAAGAAGTCATTTAATGATTTTGATAATTTACAATTCCAAAGAGTCCCATTGATGTTCCATATGAAGGGACTTAAAGGTGGCATTAACCATACTTATGGCGGTGAAATTGATGTTTTGCCAACACTGCTTAATTTGCTTGGTGTAAATGATAAGGGAACTATTCAATTTGGCTATGATTTGTTGAGTAAGCATACGCCTCAAATTGTGGCACAGAGAAATGGTGACTTTATTACGCCAGAATACTCTAAAGTAGGCAGCAATTATTATGACACCAAGACAGGACAGAAGATAAAACCCGATAAGAAGTTGAAGACTAAACTTACTTCGATTTCTAATCAGGTTACTACACAGCTTTCTCTGTCTGATCGTGTGATTAACGGTAATTTGTTGCGGTTCTATCGTCCTAAGTGGTTTACTAAAGTGAAACCTAAAGATTATGATTATAACAAGGAGCCGTCATTAAAACGTCTATATGATGATCCAAGCAAGACCTCTCTTTGGTATAAGAATCATAAGAAGACAACTCAGAAAGATTTCAAGACAGATGCTCCTGAGTTAAAAAAATAACTGCAAAAAATAGCAGTTTGTGATAAAATTGATAGGTAAATCGTATGTGTATATTGGAGGCAGCGCATTGTATAATTTAGTTATGACGCTACTAATCATTGTTTCAATTTTAATCGTTATTGCAACAATGATGCAGCCACAAAAACAACAAGATGCATTGAACGCCTTATCAGGCGGAGCCGTTTTTAGTGGTCAAACCAAAAAACGTGGTTTTGAAGCATTTATGGAAAAAGTAACCTCAGTTTTATTGGTATTCTTTTTCGTCTTTGCTATTATTCTAGCTTACATGTCTTCAAAATAAATTTTGTACCTCCCGATCAGTATGATGGGGAGGCTTTTTTTTATATTAAATAAAGATCGGAGATTAATTACATGGCACAAAACGAAAAAATTTTGGCCGGTGTTTTAGAAATTTTTCGCCATAATCCACAAAAACAATTTCGTGTAGATCAAATCGAACGAGAAGCACGTCGTGATAGATTAGGTAATTTTACTGAATTAATTAAAGCTCTCTCATTTTTAGAGCATGAAAAAAAGATTATTACAGATGGTAAAGGACAATATAAATTAGCTCAAGAAAATACCATCGTTGAAGGAAACTTTAGAGCTAATGATAAAGGCTTTGGCTTTGTAAAACTTGATGATGAAGAAGCCGATGATGTCTTTATCGCCGCCGACTATACTAAATACGCTGTTGATGGCGACCGAGTAAAGGTTAAGATTACAGCTGGGGGCAACCCATGGAATGGTAAGGGCCCAGAAGGACAAATCGAAGAAATTCTTGAACGTGGCCTTGAAAGTTTAGTTGGTGAATTTCACCCATTAACTGATGAACAAAGAAAAGTCAGTCATTTCATTGGTTATGCTATTAGTAACAACAAGAAGTTACATAAATACCGTGTTTACTTATCTGAAAATGGTTTAATCCCACAAATGGGCGACATGGTTAAGGTATCAATTAAGGACTACCCTGACAAAGATAATCCTGAATCAATGACAGGTGCTGTTATCAAGATCATTGGTAATAAAAATGATCCTGGCGTTGATATTATGTCAATTGTTTCAGCTCATGATGTCAGAACTGATTGGCCTCAAGATGCAATGGCACAAGCTAATGCAATTCCAGACCATGTTACTGAAGAAGAGAAAAAAGGCAGAGTAGATATTACTGATCAACCTGCCGTAACTATTGATGGGGATGACTCAAAAGACTTTGACGATGCCGTAGTTTTATGGAAACTTCCTAACGGCAACTACCATTTAGGAGTTCATATTGCGGATGTATCTCACTATGTAACTGAAAATACTCCTTTGAATGAAGAAGCCTTTGCTCGTGGCAACAGTACTTACTTGGTTGATCGAGTTATTCCAATGTTGCCATTTAGACTTTCAAATGGTATCTGTTCCTTAAATGAAGGTGTAGACCGTCTTGTCTTATCTTGTGACATGGAAATTACGCCTGAAGGTAAGAGAGTAGGCTACAAGATTTATCCTGCTGTAATGCGCTCACATGGACGTATGACTTACAACAAGGTTAACCAAACCTTGAAGGGCGACATGGACGGTTTGGAAGATAAATACGTCAAATTACGTCCAATGCTTATTGAAATGGCTGATTTGCATGCTATTTTATACAAGCAACGTCATGCACGTGGTGCGATTGACTTTGAAGAACCAGAAGCAAAGATTATTGTGGATGATCAAGGCAAGCCAACTGATATCGTTCTTCACGAACGCGGTACAGCCGAAAAGATGATCGAGTCCTTCATGTTAATGGCAAATGAAACTGTCGCAGAAGATTTCTACAAGAAGCAAGTTCCATTCTTATACCGTGTTCACGAAACTCCAGATTCTGAAAGAATTAGAAACTTCTTTGAATTCTGTAGTGCATTTGGCTTAAATATTCATGCAGACCCAGAGAACGTTAAGCCATTAGATTTGCAAAAAGTAGTATCTAAGACAACTGGTACACCTGAAGAAGCAGTTGTGCAAATGATGATGTTACGTAGTTTAAAGCAGGCCAGATACTCTGAAGAAGCTTTGGGACACTTTGGCCTTGCAGCTAAATACTACACCCACTTTACTTCACCAATTAGAAGATACTCTGACTTGATGGTACACAGAATGATTCATGCGTACCAAGAAAAGGGTACTAGTGAAGACATTCAAAAACACTTTGCTGGATATTTGCCAGATGTTGCGGAACAAACTTCTACACAAGAAAGACGTTCAATTGATACTGAACGTGAAGTAAACGATTTGAAGATGACAGAATACATGGCAGATCAAGTGGGAGAACACTTTGATGCCGTAGTATCTTCAGTTACTAGTTTCGGGATGTTTATTCAACTGCCTAATACCATTGAAGGCTTAGTGCATATTTCTAACTTAACTGATGACTTCTACAGCTTTAACGAGAAATCATTGACTTTGACGGGCCGTGGTACGCATAAACAATACAAGATAGGGATGCCAATTAAGGTTACCCTTATTAATGCTAACGTTGAACAGCATCAATTGGACTTTGAAGTTTATGACCCTAATGCACCTAAGAGAAAACATCGTGATAGAGGGATGAATAACCGTCGTCGTGGCAATAGAGGTTTCCATAATGATCATGGTCACCGTGGTGGTGGCAACTATAATAGTCGCGGAGACCGTAGAAGTCATGGACGTGGCAATAATAGAAGAAACCAAAGAAATTTTAAACATTAAGGAGTGACCTTAATGAAAAAAGAAAAAGACGAAAACTTAATTGCACAGAATAAAAAAGCACGCCACGATTATTTCATTAAAGAAACATATGAAGCTGGTATTGCTTTAACTGGGACAGAAATTAAGTCCGTGCGTGCCCGTCGTATCAATTTACGCGATGGCTACGTGCAGATTATTAATGGCTCGGCTTTTTTGGAGAACGTGCATATTAGTGAATATAAGCAAGGCAATCGATATAATCACGAACCACTTAGAAGTCGCCGACTTCTTTTACACAAAAAGGAGATTAATCGATTAGCTAAAGCACAAGCCGAACGTGGTATTGCAATTATTCCATTAAAGGTTTATTTGAAGCACGGTTTTGCTAAAGTTTTAATTGGCGTAGGTCAAGGTAAAAAAGAATATGACAAGCGTCAGACAATTAAAGAAAGAGACCAAAAACGCGAAATTCATCGCAGATATGGTATTTAGACAAGTTCACGATCAGAAGATCGTGGACTTTTTTGTTTATTTTGAAAAAAACCAAAAAAATTTTGACGAAAAATGGGCAAAATTTGAGCAAATTTCGAACGATTAGTTGCGTTAAACTTTTAGCGTTAAGAAAATGATTGTCGATTGAGGGATGCAATTTTAGAAGTGGTTACAACTAAACCACGCGTTTCATAAGTAAAGCGAACGAAGGGGCAAACTTGCAAGAAGAGCAGAAATGGGGTAAATTAATAAAGTCGTTTCGAGAGATGCGGCACAGCTTGAATAAGAAGCCTGAGCAAAGGAAAAATCAATAAAATGAAAAAAGTACTTGCAAAAG
>NZ_LARO01000118.1:0-1127 GCF_000980505.1 Lactobacillus sp. N54.MGS-719 | reverse complement strand
CAGTGAAAAAGTCAAAAGGCATGAGCGGCAAGCCTGTTACCAGCAAGCCGGTTTACGGCTATGTGATGGACGAGGACGAGAATTTTATTATAGACGAGGAAGCCGCCCCGGTGGTGCAGCAGATTTACCAGCTTTGCCTTGCCGGGAACGGCCCGACCAAGATTGCCCGTATGCTGACGGAGCAGCAAATCCCCACGCCGGGGACGCTGGAATATCAGCGGACAGGCAGCACCCGCCGTTATCACCCAGGCTATGAGTGCAAATGGGCGACCAACACCGTCGTTCATATCCTCGAAAACCGAGAGTACACCGGATGTCTGGTGAACTTCAAAACGGAAAAGCCTTCTTATAAGGTCAAGCACAGCATAGAGAACCCCGTCGAGAAGCAGGCCATTTTCGAGAACCACCATGAGCCGATCATCGACAAGGAAACATGGGAGCGTGTGCAGGAGTTACGCAAGCAGCGCAAACGCCCGAACCGCTATGACGAAGTGGGGCTGTTCTCTGGTATGCTGTTCTGCGCCGACTGCGGCCATGTGATGTACCAGCAGCGGTATCAGAACAAGAACCGCAAGCAGGACTGTTACATCTGCGGCAGCTACAAGAAGCGCACCCGCGACTGTACGGCGCACTTTATCCGCACCGACCTGTTGACCGCCGGTGTCCTCTCCAATCTCCGGCAAGTGACGGAGTATGCTGCCAGGCACGAGAGCCGTTTTGTAAAGCTGCTGATCCAGCAGAACGAAATCGGCGGCAAGAGAAAGACCGCCGCAGCCACCAAGCAGCTTGAACAGGCGCAGGAGCGGATTGCCGAAGTGAGCCGCATTATCAAGCGGCTGTATGAGGACAATGTGAACGGCAAAATCAGCGACGAGCGTTTCATGGAACTGTCGGCAGACTATGAGCAGGAGCAGCGGGAACTGAAAGACCGCGCCGCCGCTTTGCAGGCCGAACTGGACAAGTCGCAGGCCGCCACCGTCAACGCGGAAAAGTTTATGGGTATCGTCCGAAAGCACCTTGCCTTTGAGGAATTGACCCCCACCCTCTTGCGGGAAATGATTGAGAAAATCGTCGTGCATGAGTGCAGCTATGACGAGAACGGCACCCGCAGGCAGGACATTGAGATT
>NZ_LARO01000033.1:0-14527 GCF_000980505.1 Lactobacillus sp. N54.MGS-719 | reverse complement strand
AACGACCACTTTCATCATCTACCACGAACCATGCATTTTCTAATAGCTTATCTTCATTTCCTACAAATAAATTACAATTTTCAAAAACTGTCTCACTCATTGTTTATTCTCCTTATTTAGTCACATATGTATCTCTGAAATTGAAGTTGCCGGCTGTAAAACCAAGGTTATGAACATTTTCTCTAACCATCCAAGCCTGCCCATCATGATAAAGTGGGGTTAGTGGTTGCTCATTATCCAGAGTCTCTTCGGCCTTAACTAAATCAGCTAAACGTTTTTGTGGATTCATTTCATCATTTGACGCATCAAGATATTGATCAAATTTTTTATTGGACCATTTACCAAAATTATAATTTTCACCAGTTTTCATAGTAGTTAGCATGGAATTTGGATCATTATAGCTAGTAGTTAAACCGGTAAAGTCGACGTCATACTTACCATTAAGCATATTACTTACCCGCGTGGTCTTTGGCATCGATTTAACATTTACAACCATCTTTTTGCCAAAAGTACTCTCCAGCTGACTTTGTACATATTCCATGACCTTTTTAGAAACATCATCATCGTCCCCAGCCAAGGTAAATTCAACTTTTGACTTGCCCAATTCCTTTAAAGCCTGAGCATAGAGCTTTTGCGAGGCTTTTTTATCATAATTAGTGTATTGGCTGGTGGCATTAGTTTGAGCAAAGTATTTATTGAAATTCTTGCCGTTAACCATTTCTTGCGGACCGGTAAAGGTTGTCGCTGGAGTATTAGCTCCGCCAACTGTAGCAGCTAACACTTTACGATTCAGTGCCATTGAAACTGCCCGACGTAAGTTAGCGTTGGCTAAGTCCTTATTATTGGTCAGACTATAAGTTAGATATTCCGTCCGATCAAGATTAAATACCCGGTAGCCTTTTTGGTTCTTTAATTGCTTCGAAGCCTGTGTATCTAAAAATGCTCCATCCAACTTTCCTGATTGATAAAGGTTGTAATCAGTTGATGGCGTCTTTTGCACGCTGTAGTTAACAGTATCAAGTTTTACATTTTTCTTGTCCCAATAATAATTATTTTTCTTCAGTTTCCAGGATAAGTTCGTACCAGTCCAGCCAGTGCTTACGAATGGCCCGTTATAAACCATATATTTTGAAGCGGTGCCGTATTTTTTGCCATATTTTTGAACCGCCTTTTTGTTAACTGGATCCCAAGTCGATGCTGTCATCATTTTGAAGTATGGGACGGGATGGGTCAGGTGAACCACTAGTGTATGCTTGCCTTTTGCCTCAACACCAAGCTTTTGCGGTGAAACTTTTCCAGCGACAACCGCATCAGCATTTTTCACTGCCTGATAGATATTTTGTTGCTGCGAGCGCGTTCTTGGATCAAGCATTCTTTGCAGTGAATAAACAAAATCTTCGGCGACTACGGGATCGCCATTACTCCACTTAGCGTTCTTTCTTAAAGTAAAAGTCCATGTCTTACCATCCTTACTTGCGGTGGATTTAGTGGCCACGCCAGGTTTGATTTTACCCTGATTATCCAAGCGGTTTAAACCTTCAAAAACATTGTCAGCTTGTTCACCACTGGTAGTATCGACCATTTTATTTTGATCGAGCGTTTGGATTTCAGAAGTCGTCATCCAAGAAAGACTCTTATCATACTTTGTACTTGCTGATGAATTTGAACAGGCACTTACACTAACAGCCATGCCTGTCATTGTCATACCGCCAGTTAATAATTTTAACCATTTTTTCATAATAGAATCCTCATTCCTACAACTCCTTAGCTTGAATCGGATAAACAAAAAACGCCCTACTAGATCAATTTGATCTAATAGGGCGTTTTCACGCGGTACCACCTATTTATTCATCAGCCAAAAACACTGATCTCATGCACGTGCGGCCCACTAATAAAATAGTGAGCGATACGTCGCCGCTGTAAAGGGCGGGCCCTGAAAGTACTACGTATTGCACTTTCGGCTCAAAGGTGATTTTCACGTAAGATTTAGTTATCTTCTTTCACCACAATGAAGACTCTCTGCGAACTTTATCTTAAGTTACTTGCCTTTTCAAAGCTAAATGATTTATTTATTGGAAATAATATTATCACATTTTAATAAATCGTCAACACATTTTTAATATTATTTTTCATTTTCTTTGAAAATTAATGTGTATCATTCATAATCAACCAAATCTGAAAGTGGATACCTAGTAGTGGTAATTTCAGGCTCAGCCTTTGGATCATGCTTACCAATAGCAATTGCCATTACTGGTACATATTGTTTAGGATCAAGTCCCATCACAACTGCAGCCTTTTTAGCATCATAACCTGCCATTGCATTAGTATCGTAACCATGTTCGCGTGCAACTAGCATAAATTGCATAGCAGCAAGAGATGTATCGACCATTGAATCAGCCACTAGCATTTCTTGTGGTGCTTTTTCATAAAGTGGCATGAAGGTGTTAAGAGCAGCTTCCATCGCTTGTTTGGTTACCTTTTTTTCTTCATACATCGTGTGCCACAATTGACTGTACTTCTTGTAAGCTAAAGTATTACCAAAGAATAGAACTATAGCCGAGCTATCATCAACTTGTGGGAAGTTAAAAGGCATAAAGTATTGGTGCAGCTTCTCTCTACCCTCTTTTGTATCAACAACTATGAATTTCCAGGCTTGCAAATTGCATGCGGAAGGAGCAGTGATAGTTTCTTCCAGTATTTCATTCATTTCTTCATGACTAATTTTTATGGATGGATCAAATCTACGTACTGAATGTCTTTCAGTCAAAATTTTATGAAAATCATTATTTACTATACTCATTTTTTAAGCCTCCATCGTTATTTCTTATCGCTTACATCACTAGTATAAAGCATATTAGTCATAATGTCGCTCTTATATTATTGAAAAAGGCGTAAACAAAAAGGATAAATAACTCCCTTTATTATCTAGATATGTACTATAATAATATTAGATTTAGCTAATGAAAGTTAGCTATTTCGATGACTACATTTTCATCTCTTGATATAGTCACGTTTTTCCAAACATCCTAGTGCATTGGAAATAATGATGCACTTGTTCGCATATAAAAAGACCACTGATTTATTCCGTCAGCGGTCTTTTTATTTATACTATATTCACAGTTAAGTGATATTATTACATATTCTTGAAATGTCATTCACCCTCTTACCATCCAAGACAAGCGTGTCAGGCAACAATTTTCTCAACTCTTCCACGCCACGTTCTGGGGTACTCAAAAGGAAGTTAGACATTTCGCCTAGCTTCCTTATTTATTGATCTAAATTCGAGGGAAAGAAATAGGATTTGTTACTTGGTTAAGACTTGGACATCCCATCCTTTCATTGAACTCTTAGCTTTTTCACCAGTTAAGATGTCTTCATAATCCGCAAATTTATTTGGCAATTCTCTTTCTTCATTGCTCATGTTAAGCACGAAGTAAAGTTCCTTGCCATCTGCTGTGACACGCTTAGTTACTTCAAGCTTATGGCTGTCGCAAACTAATGATTCAACTCCAGTTTCAAGCACAATGTGGTTGAATAATTGTGTCAAACCTTGGTGACCTAACTTGGTTCCAACGTACCAAGCCTTGCCTTTTCCATAATCATTTTCAGTAATCGCAGCAGTGCCAGTGTAAAACTCATCAGCGTAGCTTGCCAAAACTTTGGCCTTATTTGGATGAATCAAATCACACATTAAGCTGGTTTCGTATTCCTTGTCATCCATCTTAACTCTAACTTTTTGACCTGGAACCATTGCGTCGCTTTCTTCAACCCAGATGCCGGTGACATCTTTCAATGGACCAGGATAGCCGCCAAGGTAAACATTGTCAGTTGAATCAACCATACCTGACATGTAGGTAGTAACGAAGTGGCCGCCCTTTTCAACATAGCTGTTGATCTTTTCAGCTAAACCTGCTTTAACCATGTAAAGCACTGGTGCAACAACCAAGTCATAGTTACTAAAGTCATCATCAACACCAATAATATCGGTTGGAATGTTGCGTTCATAGAATTGACGGTAGTAGTCCAAAATTGAGTCAACATAATTCAAATCTTGAGTAATGCCATCAACATATTCGTATGACCAGAAGTTGCTCCAATCAAAGACAATTGCGACTTTAGCTTTAGTCTTTGAACCTAAGATTGTTGGACCAGCCTCCTTTAATTTTTGACCCAAATCAGCCAATTCACGGAAGGCTCTAGTATCAGTTCTTTGTGAATGAGCAATAATTGCACTGTGGAATTTTTCGGAACCACCCACTGCTTGCTTTAATTGGAAGAACTGAACAGTGTCAGCACCGTGAGCAACAGCTTGCAATTCAGTTGCGGCCATTTGACCTGGACGCTTTAGTGGACTGTAAGATTGCCAGTTAACTTGTGAAGGTGCAGATTCCATTAACATAAATGGTTGATGCTTAAGGCTTCTCATTAAGTCATACAAGAATGCTGGCTTATAAGCAGGTGCGTCGTAAGTTGGATAACTATCATAGGAAATAATATCTTGATCCTTGGCCCACTTTTGATAGTCAATCATCTTGTTTGGTAAACTGTGGAAGTTAGTAGTTACAGGCGTTTCAGGATCGTACTTCTTGATGACTGCCTTTTCCATCTTGAAGAGGTTTTGCAAACTTTCGGATTGAAAGCGCAAGTAGTCGATTGAAAGGCCAGCAACAATGGTTTCGCTACTTTCTGGACCCCATGCATCCCCCAACTCGTTTGGAACAACAATTTCATCCCAGTCATAAATCGTGTGACTCCAAACATTCATGTTCCAAGCCTTGTTGAGCGCACCCAAGGTCTTGTATTTGTTTCTCAACCAGTCACGGAAGGCATTTTGACAATTTCCACAGTAGCAGTTGCCACCGTATTCATTGTTCACGTGCCAAACTACGATATGCGGATTGTCAGCGTAGTGCTGGGCCAATTTTTCAACTAACTCACTATCCAGTCTTTGATAATTCTTGCTGTTCGGACAGAAATTGTGCCGCTGACCAAAGACGTGACGTCTGCCTTGGTAATCAACTCTTGCGATATCCGGATACTTTTTAAACATCCAGGCTGGCATTGCGGCTGTTGCCGTACCCATCACAATATCAAAGTTTGCATCAGATAATTCTTGAACGATCTTGTCTAATTTAGAAAAGTCATAGACTCCTTCTCTAGGTTCAAGAACTGCCCAAGAGAAAATATTAATTGTAGCTGAATTTAAATCTGCCTTTTTAAAGACCTTAATGTCTTCAGGCCATGTTTCTTCTGTCCATTGATCGGGATTGTAGTCCCCACCATAAAGAAAACGTGATAATGTTTTTGTCATTTTTAAGCCTCTACTTAAACTGGACTTCTACTACTTCATCACCGTGTTTTACAGTAGAACCTGCTTTAATTGGACTAGCTTTTTTAATTCTACCTGGTTGAGTGTAGAAGGTAATGATCGTATCCTTGTAGCCATTCTTAAGAGCCAAATCACGATCAAATTCTAGTAATAAGTTGCCCTTCTTGACTTCTTGTCCATCATCATAATACGTTTCAAAGCCTTCACCACGCAAGTTTACTGTTCCAAGACCAACGTGGACGACTACTTGCAAGCCATTATCTGAGACAATCTCAAAGGCGTGTTTTGTACCAAAGGTAAATCTAATCTTACCATCGAATGGTGCATAGATCTTGCCGGCACTTGGTTTGATTGCGAATCCCTTTCCTGGGAATGGCTTACCATCTTCATCGACGACGGAGGACATTTGCATCAATTCACCATCGGCTGGTGCGTAAATCTTTTGCTGTCTAGGTCTTGCTTTAGTTGAATCGTCTTTTTCGATTTCACCTTCAGCAAGCTTAGTCTTCAATTCTTCAACAACTTCGGCGTGTTTCTTTTCGGTCAAAGTTACTTTGCTTAAGAACACGATGATTGAAATCACAGCTAAGATTAAAGGAATATATAAGGCCATTGTATTAAAAGTGCTGATATCGTGTGCTGTCATGTCGGCAGCAGTTGCGGCACCTGTCATACCAGCTGCAATAGCTACATATCCAACCAAAGCATTAGAAACAGCACCAGTGAATTTATCGATCATTGGACGAACTGCCAAAACGACGGCCTCGTTTCTTTGACCACTCTTAAGCTGACCATATTCAATCGCATCAGTTAAGGTCAAAACAGTTACTAATTGAGCAAAGTTGATGTTGAATAAAACCAACCCTAAGTCCATTAACACAACATTATCACGGCAGAAAATGAATAAAAGATAAGCACAGATCATGCAAGTTTGACCTGCAACAAACAACCATTTTCTTGGAATGTACTTATTTAAAACTGGGAATAATGGACTGACACAGAACCCTACAATCGTTGCAGCAAGCCCTACAACCCAGAATTCGCCTGGTTTACCAATGACAAACTTGTACAGGTAGAACAAAACCCCGTTAGTAATAGTGTTAGCAAGTGAAAAGACTAAGTAGGCTAAACTCGGCCAAAGAATTTGATCGTTATGGAAAATAGCACTGAAGACTTGAGGCAAAGTAGTTTTCTGCTTGGCTGAATTTCTAATTAAATTGTGCTTTTCTTTAGTACCTAAGCAAACAATAATGGCACAAACAATTGCTAAAGCTGAAATTACGGCCGCAAAGGCAAGCCAACCTGGTGCGCCTTCTTCATGTTTACCAGTAACTGCATAAGTTACCCCAGTTACTAAAGGAACGACGATAATTGCTAAACCGTTCCAACCAATAGCACCTGAAAAGGCACCCAATGAAGTATAAATACCACGCTCATGTGAATCTTCACTTAAAGCCGGAACCATACCCCAATATGAAACATCGGATAATGAATAGAAGATATCAAAACCAATGTAGATAATTACGAATAAGATAGCGAAAAGAATCCAATTGCTTTGCGCTAAGCCAAAGATTCCAGTAAATAAAATTAATAATAATACTGCACTAACTACAGTACCCAAGAAAATCCATGGCTTAAACTTTCCCCATCTTGTTTTGGTATTATCAACTATGTTGCCCAAGATTGGGTCAATAACCAACTCGACAATTCTAATCACTACCATTAAGCCAGTGATTAAACCAATCAATTTATCAGCTACTGATTGCTCTAGCCCACTGAACATTCCGCTAGTAATAAAAATAATAAAGTATGTACTCATTACACCATAAAAAGCTGCGTGTCCTAAGTTACCCAGACAGAATGATGCATAGGAAATTATTTGTTTCCCTGAATTTTTATGACCGTTTGTCATAATGCTTCCTCCTAAATCGTTATCATCTGTAATCGTTTACATATCTGAGTATACGCTTAGTATCAGTTTTGGTAAATTATTTATTTAATATAACTAAATTATTTACTTATAGTAAAAATAAAAGAGAATGCTATGCTTCAGCATTCTCTTTTCAAAATATTTAAAATAAAAAATTTTTATTTACTAAAAAATTTACTCGCCTTTAGGAATAAAGCTTTTACGTACCACCAAGTTAGTGTTCATATTCACATCAATATGCGCACGATCAGGTTGAATAATTAAATTGGTCAGCATAGTTAAAGCTAAATCAATCATTTCCTGCTGGTTGATGTTGTAAGAAGAAAGTGGTGGTGATACGTACTTCACTACATTACTGTTATTGATACTCAAGATTGCGGTATCTTTTGGTACGTTAATATTTTCTTCGTTAAAGGCCTGTAAAACACCGACTGCTAATGTATCAGAAGCAATTAAAAATGCATCTGGTAAATTGTTCTTGTACTTCTTTATTACTTCTTTGCCAAGCTTATAACCATTTTCAACGCTGAATGGTCCTGAAACGAACATGTTGCTGTCATCTTTTCCGCGAACCTTCATATATTCCGCAAAGGCAACGGAACGTGGATCATTTTCTTGAATATGATCATGCTTAGGGCCAACACCACCAATAAAACCAATCGATTCATAGCCGTTTTTAATAAACAAATCAATAGCATTCTTAACTGTTAAAGTTAAGTTAGGTCTAATTGAATCGAACAATTCGGGAGCTGGATTAGTATCAACAAACACCCCATTTGGTAAAACTTCATGCAATTTTACCAACTCAGCATTTTCGATTGGCGCTGCTCCTACTCCAATAAAACCTTGGAACAATGAGGCATTTTCAATTAAGTCAGCCGCATTATAAAAGGTCTTCATCTTCATTGATTCTTGCTTAACGGTTTCTACCAAGGCTTGCTTTAAAGAAGTAAAATACTCATCTTGCAACTGTTCTTTATGGTTAGTGCGGTAAAGAAGCGCAATTGTAGGCTTAATTTCCTTTTCTTGGTGGTCTTTCCAATAACCAAGCTTATTAGCAATTTCTAAAATTTTATTTTTGGTATCTGCAGTAATTGATAAGTTAGGATCATTATTGAGCAACCGCGAAACAGTCGCAGAAGAATATCCCGACTTTTGTGCAATTTCTTTAATAGTTGTCATAATTATTTCTTTCCCATTTACTAATATTCCTGTCTTTATTATACAAAATATTTATTTAATTCCAATAAAGATCAATTTTATTCAAAAATATTTTTCTCGAGATTTGTCAATTAATTTATTTACTTTTAATTACTAAATTATTTATTTATTTGATAAATTATTTAATTTAGTGTTATAATAAAACCGTTTTCAAAATATATTTTTTATAGAAACTAGGTCTTATCATGAAAGCAAATATCAAATGGCTTGATGATCCCGAAGTCTTCAGGATTAATCAACTGCCAGCTCACAGTGATCATCCCTTTTACAAAGATTACCGTGAATGGCAAAACCACAGCAGCAGTTTTAAACAAAGCCTCAACGGTGCCTGGCAGTTTCATTTTTCAAAAGATCCTCAAAGCCGGCCCATTGATTTTTACAAACGCAGCTTTGACTCATCTTCCTTTGACACCATCCCCGTTCCTAGTGAAATTGAATTAAATGGCTACGCCCAAAATCAATACACTAACATTCTGTATCCCTGGGAAAGCAAAATCTATCGTAAACCTGCCTACACCCTGGGGCGCGGCATCAAGGATGGCGATTTTAGTCAAGGAAAAGACAACACAGTCGGTTCATATCTTAAACACTTTGACTTAAATCCTGCTTTAGCCGGCCATGACATCCATATTCAATTCGAAGGCGTTGAACGGGCCATGTATGTCTATCTCAACGATCACTTCATCGGTTACGCCGAAGATAGTTTCACACCTTCCGAATTCGATCTTACACCTTACATTCAAGCAAAAGACAACATCTTAGCTGTCGAAGTCTTCAAACACAGCACTGCTTCCTGGCTAGAAGATCAAGATATGTTTAGATTCTCCGGTATTTTTCGTTCAGTTGAACTCTTAGCCTTACCTCGGACTCATCTAATGGATCTAGATATCAAACCAACTGTTGTTAATGATTACCATGACGGTGTCTTCAACGCTAAATTGCACTTTATGGGTAAAACCAGTGGCAATGTCCACGTCTTAGTTGAAGACATCGATGGCAAAACTTTGCTTAATAAAAAGTTGCCACTTAAATCAACCGTTGAAATTGAAAACGAAACTTTTGCCAATGTTCACCTATGGGACAACCATGATCCATACCTTTATCAATTAATCATTGAAGTTCATGACCAAGATGGCAAATTAGTTGAACTTATTCCTTACCAATTTGGTTTTAGAAAAATTGAAATTACCAAGGATCATGTGGTTTTGCTTAACGGCAAAAGATTAATCATCAACGGCGTTAATCGTCACGAATGGGATGCTAAGCGTGGCCGCAGCATTACCCTAGCCGACATGAAGCAAGACATTGCTACCTTTAAACACAACAACATCAATGCCGTTAGGACCTGCCACTATCCAAATCAAATTCCTTGGTACTATCTCTGCGATCAAAACGGAATTTACATGATGGCGGAAAACAATTTGGAGTCCCACGGCACCTGGCAAAAGTTAGGCCAAGTTGAAGCTACTTCCAATGTACCCGGCAGCATCCCCGAATGGCGTGAAGTCGTCGTCGACCGTGCCCGCAGCAATTATGAAACCTTCAAGAATCACACTGCAATCTTATTCTGGTCACTTGGCAACGAATCATATGCCGGCAGCAACATCGCCGCTATGAACAAACTCTACAAAGATCACGATTCTTCTCGCCTCACCCACTACGAAGGCGTCTTCCATGCACCAGAATTTAAGAAAGAAATCTCAGACCTTGAAAGCTGTATGTATTTGCCACCTAAAGAGGCAGAAGAATATCTCCAAAATCCTAAAAAGCCACTTGTCGAATGTGAATACATGCACGACATGGGTAACTCCGACGGTGGCATGGGCTCTTACATCAAGCTAATTGATAAATACCCTCAGTACATGGGCGGCTTTATCTGGGACTTCATCGATCAGGCTTTGCTTGTGCATGATCCAGTCAGCGGACAGGACGTATTGCGTTACGGTGGCGACTTTGATGATCGTCACTCCGATTATGAATTCTCTGGCGACGGTTTAATGTTCGCAGACCGCACACCCAAACCAGCAATGCAGGAGGTTAGATACTACTATGGCTTACACAAATAATTTACACGTCGTTTATGGCGAAGCTAGTTTAGGAGTCAATGGTCAAGATTTCGCCTATTTATTCAGCTACGAGCGTGGTGGCCTTGAATCTTTGAAAATCAAGGACAAAGAATGGCTTTACCGCACGCCTACACCAACTTTTTGGCGGGCGACCACCGATAACGATCGCGGTAGCGGCTTTAATCAAAAAGCAGCCCAATGGCTAGGAGCTGACATGTTCACTAAATGTGTGGGTATTCACGTTCAAGTTGACGATCACCAATTCGACGAATTGCCTGTCGCTCCAATCAATAATCAATTTAGCAATCAGGAATTTGCCCATGAAGTAAAAGTGGCTTTTGACTACGAAACTTTAACTACTCCTGCAACCAAAGTCAAAATCATTTATAATATTAATGATGTTGGTCACATGACGATTACCATGCATTATTTTGGTAAAAAAGGCTTGCCGCCTTTGCCTGTTATCGGCATGAGATTCATTATGCCAACCAAGGCTAAAAGTTTTGACTATACTGGCTTGTCTGGTGAAACCTACCCTGACAGAATGGCTGGAGCAGAACGCGGAACTTTCCACATTGACGGCTTGCCAGTTACTAAGTATCTTGTACCACAGGAAAATGGGATGCACATGCAGACTAATGAATTAGTCATCACCCGTAATTCTACGCAAAACAATGCGGACAAAGATGGCGACTTTAGTTTAAAGATTACACAAACTAAGCAGCCATTTAACTTCAGTTTACTGCCATACACTGCAGAAGAATTAGAAAATGCTACCCACATTGAAGAGTTGCCATTGGCTCGTAGAAGCGTATTGGTAATCGCAGGAGCTGTTCGCGGCGTAGGCGGCATCGACAGCTGGGGCTCCGATGTAGAAGAGCAATACCACATCGATCCTGAGCAAGATCATGAATTCTCATTTACGCTAAATTAATTTGAAGAATTTATTTTAAATGAGTAAATAGTTTACTAAATAATGTGTTATAATGTAATCGATTTAAGTAAAGACTAATAACCAATTAAAAAAGGAGTAAACATGAAAGTTTTAGTTATCGGCGGTGCCGGCTATATCGGCTCACACGCTGTTCGTGAATTAGTTAAGGAAGGCAACGATGTCGTTGTTCTTGATGCTTTGTACACCGGTCACAGAAAAGCCGTTGATCCAAAGGCCAAGTTTTACCAAGGCGATATCGAAGATACCTTCTTAGTTTCAAAGATTTTACGTGATGAAAAGATCGATGCTGTTATGCACTTTGCTGCATATTCATTGGTACCTGAATCAGTTAAGAAACCACTTAAATACTACGACAACAACGTTGCTGGAATGATTTCACTTTTGAAAGCAATGAATGACGCTGGTACTAAGTACTTAGTCTTCTCAAGTTCAGCCGCTACCTACGGCATCCCTAAGAAGTTGCCAATCACAGAAGACACCCCACTTAACCCAATCAACCCATACGGTGAAACCAAGATGATGATGGAAAAGATCATGGCCTGGGCCGACAAGGCTGACGGCATTAAGTACACTGCTCTTCGCTACTTCAACGTTGCTGGTGCTTCAAGCGACGGTACAATCGGTGAAGACCACGCTCCAGAAACTCACCTTATTCCAAACATTTTGAAGAGTGCTATTTCTGGTGATGGCAAGTTTACCATCTTCGGTGATGACTACAACACTAAAGACGGTACTAATGTCCGTGACTACGTTCAAGTTGAAGACTTAATTGACGCTCACATCTTAGCTTTAAAGCACATGATGAAGATCAACAAGTCAGATGTCTTTAACTTGGGTACTGCTCACGGCTACTCAAACCTTGAAATTTTGGAAAGTGCTAAGAAAGTTACCGGTATCGACATCCCTTACACTATGGGACCACGTCGTGGCGGTGACCCTGACTCACTTGTTGCCGACTCAACTAAGGCAAGAACCATTTTAGGCTGGAAGCCAAAGCACGAAAATGTCGACGATGTAATCGCAACCGCTTGGAAGTGGCACAAGAGTCACCCAAAGGGCTACGAAGACAAGTAATAAAGTAAATTAAAATAAAATCTAACCCTATCTTTTTAACTATTTCTATTTTCTATTATCAAAAAATGTCAGTCCGATCAACTGGCATTTTTCTTTGGCACAAATTCTGGTACAGACCATTATTAATTTGATATTGTATAATAGTTGATGAAACAAATGGCGGAATTTTATGACAAGTATTAGAGACATCGCTAAAATTGCAGGCGTATCCCCTGCTAGCGTTTCGCGAATCTTAAACAATGATCCCACCTTTCATATCAACGAAGCTGCACGTGGTCGTGTAATCGAGATTGCCAGAAAGCTAAATTACAACAAAGCCGACAAAAAGCGCGGACCAAAACAACCTGATTCTTCCCTTTCAATTGCTTTAGTTATGCGCTATGGCAACATGCGTGAATTCAACGACCCCTACTTTTTGAATATGCATAAAGGAATCAACGAAGAAGCTAAAAAATGGCACTTACGCGTTGAACAGCCTTGTCAACTACCCTAGACTGAAGTCTAGGGCTTAGTGGCTCGTTAGCTTGCGCTAACCAGAACACCAACTTGCTTAGATACGGACTTGACTTACCAGCAATAGTCTTTTGACTATTGCCGATAGAGGTCGTCTAATTACCAAAGCCTTTTAAGTCCGCGAGTTGCTAACGGACTGCAGCCTTTCTAGGCTGCTTTTTTTATTTTAGGATTCTGCCACTTGCTTAATCCTTTTTCTAAGATGTTCACGGCCGCATTCCAATCACGAATATGGGGCATTCGACAAATTGGACAAGTCCACTCCCGATCCTTAAGGGTTAATTTCTTATAACCATTTTGGCCCATAATACTGCCACAAGCATGACAGCGTTGAGTAGTATATTTAGGATCAATTGTTAGAAATTCTTTACCATATAGATCTGCCTTATAAGCCAGCATATTCAGGAAACTACGCCAGCCGACATCAGAAATTGATTGCGACAAGGCATGATTCTTTAACAGGTTTCTGTTTCTTAATTCCTCGGCAACTACTAAATCGTGGTTTTTGATTAGTGCAGTTGAGAGTACTTGTAAAAAGTCATTACGCTGTCTTCTGATCTTATCGTGCAGTTTAGCGACTATTAGACGCTGTTTTTGATAGTTTTTTGCTAGCCGCAAATTGCATCCTTCTTTTTTTGCCCGGCGCTGCCTGCGAGACAAGACACGTTGGGCATGGGCCAGCTTCTTTTTGGTTTTGCGATAAAATCGTGGATTAGCGACCATTGCTCCGTTAGATGCTGTTAGGAAGTTATCTAAATTGAGGTCAATGCCAATTTGACTTTGTGTTTTAGGTAATTCCTTAACAAAAGCAGTATCGCTGCCTAATTGCATAGACAGGTAGAACTGGTCATCAGCGGTCTTTTTTATCGTGACTGTGCCAATTCTAGTTGGAATCTGCTTAAGCAAGCGCTCTTTAATCAGTTTTCTAAAACCAGCAATGCGGACAATTCCCAGCTTAGGCAATTTAATATGTTTAGCATCAATAAATCTAGCTGTCCCGTTATCAAGATAGGCTTCTGACTGCTTAGGATATTGACAGTTGGTCTGATATGACCAGTCGCTGCGTTTTTTGTGAAAAGTCGGAATTCCATGACCAATCTTGCGATAGTTGTTCCAAGCTTTCTGATAATTTTGAATGGCGTTGGCAAGAGCGAGGCTATCAATTTCTTTAACACGCAAAAAGCTATAAGTATCACGAATATTCCTTGGCTTATCCAATAGTTCGCTATTAGTGACTACTTCTTCTGCCAACCTAGTCTCATAATTATTAAGAATAGAAAAGGCAAAAGGCATTGCTTGATATTGTCTAACAGCTAAGTAGTGCTTAGCATGATAATTGCTCCGATTGCGTCCGACATAAGAGTTGTAGACAAAGCGCTGCGCATCATAGTTTAGTTTAATGATTTTCTTTTGCTTAGAACTAGGATAAAAGCGAAGCT
>NZ_LARO01000030.1:0-14668 GCF_000980505.1 Lactobacillus sp. N54.MGS-719 | reverse complement strand
ATGATCAATCATATTTCTAGGCATTCTAAGTATTACGAAGATTTTCAAAAGAATAAGGACAAAAGTTCATATGCAGATATGTTCTTAAGTTGGGATAAGTTTTGGCCAAAAGGTCGTCCAACTAAAGAAGATGTGGACCTAATCTATAAGCGTAAAGATCGTGCTCCATATCAAGAGATTACTTTTGCGGATGGGAGCAAGGAGAAACTTTGGAATACTTTTGGTCCTGAGCAAATCGATTTAGATGTGCGCAAAAAGGTTACGCAAAAGTTTATTAAGGACACGTTGGTTAGCCTAATTAAGCACGGAGCAGATATCATTCGTTTGGATGCTTTTGCTTATGCTGTGAAAAAACTAGATACTAATGACTTCTTTGTAGAACCAGAAATCTGGAATTTGCTTAAGCAGGTACAAGATGATATTGCTGATGAAGGAGCAACGATTTTGCCAGAAATCCATGAGCATTATTCTATGCCGTTCAAGATTTCAAAACATGGCTACTTTATCTACGACTTTGCTCTACCAATGGTTACTCTGTATTCGCTTTATTCAGGTAAATCCAATCGTTTGGCAGCTTGGCTAAAGAAATGTCCAATGAAGCAATTCACTACCTTGGATACTCATGATGGTATTGGCGTAGTTGATGCGCGTGATATTCTTTCTCCAGAAGAGATCGATTACACCAGCCAAGAACTTTATAAAGTTGGTGCTAATGTTAAGAAAAAGTATTCAAGTGCTGAATATCATAATTTGGATATTTATCAAATTAATACTACTTTTTATTCAGCTTTGGGCGATGACGATAAAAGATACTTCATGGCAAGATTATTGCAGGTCTTTGCTCCTGGGATTCCGCAGGTCTACTATGTTGGGATGTTAGCTGGCAAGAATGATATTAAGCTCCTTGAAGAAACTAAAGAGGGGAGAAATATTAATCGTCATTATTACAGCAAAGCTGAAGTTGAACAAGAAATTCAGCGACCTGTTGTTGCCTCTTTGTTGAAACTCTTTACTTTTAGAAACAATGAACCTGCATTTGACTTAAATGGTTCTATTGATATCTCTACCCCTAATGAAAATGAAATCCGTATTGTTCGAATCAATAAAGAACAAAATCATAAAGCAGAATTAACTGCTAACTTACAAGATTTAACTTACCGAGTTTTGGTTAACGGTAAGCAAATCAACTTTTAAAATTATTCCTCAATATTATTTCCTCAAAAGATCATAATCTATAACCTTATTGAAAGACAATGCACATCGCATTGTTTTTTTATTTTATGTTCAAGAAATTTATATTTCTGAAAAAGTTTGATTGTAAGCGTAAAAAACTGAAGTATCTTAAAACCCCACCTTGGCTTGTGCTAAGATGGGGTTAATTATATTCAAAATTTATCTGCAGCTTGCCTGCACTTGCTTTGTCTGTCAGAGTTGATTCATTGGGTAATTTATAGAGTAAATATTTTAGATATTTTTCTGGATCTAAATCATTGCGTTTTGCAGTTTCAATCAAACTAAGAATGATAGAAGATTTGGCTCCGTTAAAACTCTGAGAGAATAACCAGTTCTTGCGCTCAATTACTAGCGTCTTGATTGCCCGTTCAGCTAAATTGTTGGATAAAGCCAGTCGGCCATCTAATAAAACATGCTTGAATGTTGTTTCATGATTCAAAGGGTAAGCAAAGGCTTTTCCCAACTTGGAATTAGGCAGAGTCATTGCTTTATGTTTTGGTTAGATAGGTTTTTCCAGTCTTTTTCTAGGGCAAACATTCTATCGCAATAACGTACGCCTTGATTAGATATTGACTTGTTTGAGGCTTCAGGCGGAACGGCTTCGAAAAATTTTCTTCTGATTTGGTTTCAGTCTTACTCATTAGGATCTTCCTCTCTTTTTTAGATAATTTAAAGCAGAAACGCACGCAAAATCAATAGAAATTGCGGCTCTATAATTTTTCCTGTTGATGACTTATCTCTGTGATAAGCTGTTAACAGGATTTTTTATTGCATAAAAAAGGAGGACATAGTCCTCTCTACAATAAAAAATCCGTTCCACCAAACATTTTATTTGTATAAACAAAGGTATTACTATGTCCTCTTTAAATGATTATATTAGATTTGCTCTTGATATTGAAGCCCACAACATTGTTTTTAAAGATTATTTTTATAAAATTCTCAATGGTACTAAATATAAAATTTATGAGGCTGAGCTCATTCAGCCAGCCTGTCCTTTTTGTGGCTCAGTTAGTCTGATTCATAACGGACACCTTTAATTAGGCTGTTTAAGCAAAGGATCAAATGTCGTGACTGCAGTAAAAGATCCATGGCTCAAAGCAGCTTGATAAATAAATACTGCTGTATCTCTAACACTTCAAAGCTAAAGATCCTTAGTGCCTTAACTGAGAATCGTTCAATGACTAGTATTGCTCGCGAGCACAATACTTCAGTTAATACAGTTCAAAGGGTACTGGCATCTTGCTCTCATCGCTTTATTGACGGCTATGACTATTTGCCTGAACATCTTGCTTTTGATGAGTTTAAGGGAGTAGACAGAAAGCTTCATTTTATCTGCTTAAATGGCGAAACTCATGAAATAGTCCAAATTCTCAGAAACAGGTTCAAGAAGAATCTATTAAAATACTTTGGCAAGTTTACGCTTAAAGCTAGAGCCAACGTTAAGACCGTAACCATGGATCTTAACTTCTATTACCAGGATATCATTAGAGCATGTTTCCCTAATGCTCAGATTATTATTGATCGCTTCCACATGGTGCAGATGCTTACCAGATCTCTAAATTCTCTAAGAGTAGCTGTTATGAAGAAGTTTAAAAAAGGCACCAGAGAATACAGCCTGCTCAAATCTCCTTGGAAGCTATATCTTAAGAAGTTTGATGATTTAGAAAAGATCCATCCCAGATACAACTGGCATTACAAGGATTCGCTTACTCAAGAACAAATCGTCATGGAAGGCATTGAATGTGACGACACTCTAACTAACTCCTACAACTTGTTGCAGGCCTTCTTTACGGCACTTGATAAACATGATACTAAAGCTATGAAAGATATCATCTACTCTAAAGAAAAGGTTGGACCTTTAATGCATAGGACGCTTTTAACCTTTAGGCATAACCTAAAAGCCGTTCTAAACGGTGCTAGTCTGCCTTATTCCAATGGCTGTCTTGAAGGCTTCAACCGCAAGATAAAACAAATCGAAAGAACTGCTTACGGCTACTCTAACTTTATCAATCTCTTAACTAGAATCAGACTGGAAGAAAACAAGGTAAAAGAAAAAGGACCAAGCAATTTATTAATTGCTTAATCCTCATCTTTTACTCTTCATCAACAGGATTTCTTGACAAAGAGCCGGTTTTATTTTGCTTTATGCCTTTTTTCTTAAGGTAATAAAGATTGCGATAAAACTTAGAATATAGGCAATTACGTTAATTGTCCATCCTAAGTTGTAAGAATGGGTTTGGTCGAAGAATAGACCTACCAAGTATACTGATAGCGACATTGCGAATGCTCCCAGCATGTTGATTACGGACAAAATATTACTATAATCTTTTTCGCCAAATTGCTTTTGGATTAAGTATGGTAGAGCCACTAGGCAGACACCTTGACCTAAACCAAGAATAAAAGCAGAGATAGTCAGCAGGGTACTGTTAGTCAAGAAGATTTGGCCACTCCAACCTAAAATGCCAAAAAGTGAGTAGACCAACAATACTAAAATTGGACTTAATTTATCCAAGAAATAACCAATGGAAATTTTACCAACAGCTGCACCGATCATTACACCGGATACCACACTAGCTGCTAAAACTGGTGAAATTCCTAAATTAGTAATGTGGCCTGAAATATGCTGAACGCTTCCCGACACAAATTGCAAAGCTAACATCGCAAAGGCTAAGGCATAAAAGACTGGTTGATGAAGTGCTTCTTTAAGCGTAATGCCGTTTAAGAGTGAATTTGATTCAGACTTAGTCGTTGTGCCGTAAGCAGGGTGCTTTTCATCAGGGTTAGGTCTAATTGAAGCAGCAAGTGGCATTAAGATCAAGCCAATTAAAAGACCTTCTGCGATAAAGCCGCCACGCCAGCCGAATTTAGTAATGATATCTGCGATAATCGGGTTAAAAATGGTTCCACCGAATGCGGATAGGCCCAGAGAAATACCCATTACTGTGCCGAGTTTTTGGTTAAACCAATTACTTAAAAGAACGGGAATTGATAAAGTAATTGCAATTGGCTGACAAATACCAATGATGATCCAAGCAATGTAAAAATGCGTTAAGCTGTGAGCTGCAGCGAGCGTTAACATACTGATGGCGATTATGCTGAAACATGCAGTTAGTAACCAGCGCAAGTTTACTTTCTTCATAACTTTTCCTGCAAAAAGGAGTGAAATAGCGGCAGCTGCGTTCTGCAGGGTAGTCATCAAGGCTACGCTGGCACGGCCAACATGAAATTCCTGGCTGATCGGCCCAAAGAACAGACCGATAGTATTAACAATCAGGCCAAAGCCAATCATTGAAATAAAACAACAAACAATAAAAATCGCCCAAGGAGTGATGGTTCTTTTTTGGGTCACTTTCTTTCCCACTTTCTAAATTGAAAAATTATAATTAATATTGTATCGAATTTTTTCATTAGAATAGGTTAAGGATTTTTAAAATATTATTTTTGGCTTATTTATAGATTGACTTTGGCTTTTTCGAGGGTGATTTTTGCAGGAATAGTAAAAATTAACGCCTCTTTTTTGCTGTAACATGTATACTAAACATATAAAAAGTCTTGAGTGGAAGGGAAAAAATCATGCGTTGGAGAAGAATTTTACTAGGTGGAGTTTTGGCAATCGGTGTTGTCACAGCGATGTTTACTTGGTCGGTAGATAGGGTAGAGACCGGCGATAAGGATCTGCCCACGCAGGTTAAGGACTACATGAAGTGGCACCACATCAATGGTGTAGCCCTGGTTAGCGGTAAAAAAGGCCAGCCCGTTGTGGTGAAAAACAAAGAAACTTCGAATAAAGAAAAAGTGGTCGAAGCTAATCGCTTGTTTCCAATTGCTTCTTTGCAAAAGATCATGACTGGGACTGCTATTTATAAATTAAAGCAAACAGGCCAACTTGATTGGAATACGTCGCTATCCACGTATTATCCTCAAATTCCGGGTAGCAAGAGCATAACGATCCGTGAATTGCTCAACCACACTAGTGGTTTAATCAATAATGCCCGGCCAGATTCGCCGCTAAAAGGTGAAAAGGAGCAGACTGCTTTCATGCTCAAGCACATCAAGTACGACCACCTTCACACTTGGGACTATCAAGACATTGACTATGAATTGTTAGCAGCAATTATTAGTAAGCAGACGCATCTGAGCTACAATGACTATATTAAACAGACTTTTGCGGGGCCACTTAACCTTAGACAAATTAAGGATTTTTCTGAGGTTGCCAAAAATGAGGTGCCTCAGCCTGTAAATAATGTTAGCTGGCATGAGGTTACAGTAACTACGTCTTCTGATTTTGGAGCAGGGAACTTATTCATGTCGCCAAAAGATTATTGGAAGTTTATAAATCAGGCAGTGCTAAAGAATCCTAAGATGATCAATACTTTTTCTCAACAGACTCAGCATGAAGAGGTGGCCTATTTTGGCGGCGTATATTTCCATAATAATGTGATCGCCGGCAATGGAAGCATCCCCGGTTATAATTCGTGCTTTATCGCCAATTACAAGACGAATGAAACGGTTATGATGTTTTCTAATAATATCGATTATTGGGATTTGAAAGAAGATTCGGATTACATTTTGCATCATTATGTTGGCTATCGCCCAGAGTTTAGATTTTAGTATAGAAAAAACGCAGTTCCAATTAAGGAATTGCGCTTTTTGTTTACTTTTTCATTTGCTGCATCTTCTTCATCATCGCAGCACGTTTAGCCATTTGCTTTTGCAAAGACTTAGCTTGCTTAATTGATAAAACCTTCCAATTCTTTGGCACATTGAAAGTATATTCACGATGCTTCAACTCATTATTGTGACCAAACCAGCCAAACAAGAATTGATTCCAGCCATTACTGAAAACGTAGCGTTCAGTCTTGATTGTCATTGAAGGCTTAGCTGCAGTTTTCATACTAGCGTGAGTTTTATCGGTTTTAATTGGGGTAGGCTTCTTATCTGTATTTTTTGTTTTATATAAATAGATCTTTTCTGTTCCGTTGCCAAGTGGTTGGTATAAAAGAACTGGCAATTGCGGGGATGTAGAAGAGACCAATTCTTTTTTAACAGTGGTAGTTTGGGTCTTCATACCATAGTGATTGTAGTCGTGAGCTACGATTCCAGCGATACTCAATACTGCGATGAGTAGTGAAATAATCGCAAGCGGCATATAACCCTTTTTAGGAATTACATTGAAATAGATAAAGGCAATAACTGCCAGAATTAAGATAATTAAAATCATTAGCTGTCCACCTTCTCTGAACGTTCACGTGCACGATTACCTTTCTTCAAGAAGAATGAAAGAACTAAGGCGATCAATGCAAAGAGAATACTAATTGCAAATGAGGCATGGAAACCATCAAGTGTCGCATTAATTGCACCATTCTTATATTGAAGTGGCAACGTCTTAAGCATTGACTTGGCTGGCATATTGTTGTTAGTAGTTGTAGTCAATACTGAAACAAGGATGGCAGTACCAATTGATGATAATACCTGTCTAAAGGTGTTGTTAACGGCGGTACCGTGAGAAATCTTATCTAATGGAAGTGAGTTCATCCCTGAAGTAGTAACGTTCATCATAACCAGAGCAACACCAACCATTCTGATTGCGTAGAGAATAATAATCATTAAGAATGAACTATTCTCAGTTAAAAATACGAATGGAATAGTTCCCAAAGTAAGAAGTGCCATACCAGTAATGGCCATTTTTCTTGCACCATAACGGTCAAAGATTCGACCAGTAATTGGTGACATAATCCCAATCATCAAAGCACCTGGAAGTAAGATCAAGCCAGAGTGAAATGCGGATTCACCACGTAAGTTTTGAATATAAAGTGGTAAAACCATTTCGATTCCAACCATGGCTAGGTTAGTAACACCTGAAAGAATAGCAGCAAGTGAGAATTCGAAGTGCTTGAATACTCTAATATCAAGAAATGGATCATCCATCTTCAATTGGCGAATACCAAAGAGAATTACGAAGATGATACCGACAAAAATAAAGGCTAAAATTTCAGGATTTGTCCAACCTTTATTACCAGCTTCTGAAAAACCATATAGTAGAGAACCGAATCCGATAGTTGAAGTGGCAACTGAAAAGACATCGATTTTTTCATCCTTAGTTGGCAAAACGTCTTTTACTAAAAAGGCAGCAAGGATTACAACAATTCCGGCAATTGGAGCAATAATGCTGAAAAGGTAACGCCAGGAAAGATTGTCGACTACCCAACCAGATAATGTTGGCCCAATAGCTGGAGCTAGGCCAATAACGATGCCGACTGTCCCCATGGCGGCCCCACGTTTATTAGCTGGGAAGATTGAAAGCATGATTGTCTGAAGCAGTGGCATGGTGACCCCAACACCTAGACCTTGAATAATTCTCCCTGCTAAAAGTGTCTGAAAGTTAGGTGCAATAGCAGCAATTACCGTTCCAATGAAGAAGGTTGACATTGCTGAAAGGTACATCTTTCTAGAGCCGAAGCGATTGATTAGCCAAGCAGAAATAGGAATCATTACCCCATTTACTAATAAGAAAGCGGTAGAAAGCCATTCTGCAGTAGCAGTACTAATCTTGAAGTCTCTCATAATAGAAGGTAAAGCAGTCGACAAAAGCGTACCATTCAATACCGTACAAAATGAGCCGATGATCAATACTAGTACTAATAAGTTACGATTGTATTGTTTTTCATGAATATCGACAGGTTGTTTATTCATGTTCATCCCCCTTTTTGTGAAAATTAAGTTCGGTAACTAATATAAGCCTAAAAAATATCAATGTCAAATAATCTTACACGAGTGATATAAAATATGACACTAAAGTTGAAAAATCTAACATAAATTAATATAATTGTGATAATTAGTGAGGCTGATAAATATGGAAAATGTAAAGAAAAAGAAATTACATCAACTTTTTGAAAATCTAGAAATAGGTATAGGCGGCGTAAGTAGCAGCTTGGGCGTATCGCAGCGTCAACTTAGATATTGGGAGAAAAAGGGCTATATCAAGCCAATCAATGAAGGTTCTGGCGTGCGGCATTACAGTTTGGCAACAGTTTATTTGATTGCTTTTATTAAAGATCAACTTGATGCAGGTTATACCCTAGAAGCAGCTTTCAAGAAGTCAAAAGAAATCCGGATTAAAAGTAAGATTGCTCGCAAATTATTGCGCAATGCTTTTGATGATATTGAAGTAACTGATGAGGCCAAAGGTTACGGTAAAATTGAAATGGGGACAATAAAAGTTGGAGATAAAAATGCTGAAGTAGTCGGGATTGTCGATGAAGATGGCAGCCATTTTGAATTGAAGGAAGAATAAAAGACATCTATCAATGAAATTCATTGGTAGGTGTCTTTTTTGCAATTTTAAAAGATTTTTATAGAAAATTATGATTTGCTAATAATCCCATGACCTTCAAAGAAAAGTCAAAAAGCATTGTTATAATAATAGAAACGAAAGAAGGGACTAATGTTGAATATTTACGGAAAATACGCCCCCCACACTGGATAAGATACTTAACCAGTTAATGAATCGTTTTGATGAATTAAACAACAATTACCAAAAAGTTCATCATGAGCGTTTATATGAACACTTAAATGGCCGTGTAAAAAGTGAAGCTAGTATGGAAGAAAAATGTACCAGAAAGCATTATCTATTTACTGCACACTCGGCTTTGCGTGAAGTGCGTGACAGTATCGGCTTGCGTGTTGTCTGCAACTTTATTGATGACATTTATACCTGTATTGACTACATCAAGAGTTGGGATGATGTAAATGTTTATAACGAAAAAGACTATATTACTAACGCTAAGCCTAATGGTTATCGTTCATATCATATGATTCTTGAAATTACCGTACCCGACGAAGATGTCGACGGCAATATTCCAGGTCATTATTTTGTTGAAGTGCAGCTAAGAACAATTGCCATGGACACTTGGGCAAGTCTTGAACATGAAATGAAATATAAACATCAGATCAAGAATCCTGAGATGATCGGGAAAGAATTAAAACGAGTAGCTGACGAGCTTGCTTCTTGTGATGTAAGCATGCAGACGATTCGTCAGTAATGGACGGTATTACTGCGCTGAAGAAGATCAGAGAAAGCGACGATAAGACTTATATTTTGATGCTTACCGCTAAAGCCGAAGTTGACGACCGCGTAACTGGCCTTGATAGTGGTGCCGATGACTATATTACTAAGCCATTTTCATTAAAAGAGCTCCTTGCGAGATTGTGTTCAAAAGAACGGCGCGAAGATGATTACACTCCTAATTTATTGACTGTGGGGGATGTAACACTTAACGTTGAACAACAAAACCTGGCCAGTCATAATTCCATTCAATTAAGCGGCCCTGAGACCCAATTGATGAATTATTTTTTTGCTAAATGAAAATAAAGAATTATCAACCGAAGATATTTTTAATCGCGTTTGGAAGAACGACGAAGATGCCAATCCAGAAGTAGTCTGGGTTTATGTTTCATATTTACGCCAAAAACTGCGGTCAATCGGTAGCACAGTTAAAATTGAAGGCGAAAAAGGTGGTAGTTATGAATTAGTTAAGTAGGTGATTAGATAATTCAAAAATTCCGTTGGAAGTTCATCGGGACTTCCATTGCTGCATTGCTACTGGTTTTGTTAATCACTCTGGGCGGTCTTGTCGGGATCAGTGGATGCGTCACACCGTGTGACCGTAGTTAACGATAATAATGTTTATCAGGTTAACAGTACGAAAATTAAAAGCATTACAAGAAAGGCTTTATCTGACCATCAAGATTCAGGCAGCGTAGATGTAGGTCGAAATCAATATGCTTACAGGGTTGCCAAAAACTCCGTTGGTCAAACAATGGTCGTATTTTTAAACGAAACGCTAATTTACAACCGTTTCTGGCTGTTATTTAGAGTGGCCGTGGTACTGGGGATCGGTTCACTGATCGTCTTTGCCGTAGTTTTGAAGATTGCTAAATAGGTTTTGCCAATAGCTGTATAATTAAGCTAAAGAAATGGGGCATTAATTTGGCAAAGAAAAAATCTATTTATACCAAAGATGTTGTATTAGTGATGGCAGCATCTTTCTTCTTTATGTTTAGTACGATGTTCGTTAATCCGTTGATCAATGGCTATGCCAAGAACTTAGGGGCAAGCAGCGCCTTTGCCGGTGTAATCGTAGGTATTATGAGCGTTGCCGCAATGTTTTTGCGTCCTATTGCCGGCAATTTGACAGATAAGTTTTCAAAATATCGTCTATCTTTTATTGGCGGTGTTTTGATTTTAATTGGTGTATTAGGCTATGTCTTTACGCCATCAAGTGCTTGGCTGCTTTTATTCAGATTGATCAATGGTACCGGCTATGTTTTGTGTACCGTTTGTATGACAACTTGGCTGGCATTCTTGGTGCCGCGGCAGCACGTGGGCGAAGCAATGGGCTTTTATGGTTTGATGAATGCCTTAGCCATGGCTTTGGCACCGGCATTATCGATTAATATTTATCAAAAAATCGGTTATCGTGAGAGCTTGATCGCCTCGGCTATTTCCGCATTATTAATGGTAATAGCTATCCAATTCGTGGGTGATCATGCCAAGCCAATTGTTAAAGATAAAAGCAAGATGCCTAAAAAGCATTTCAAGATTATTCAGATGAATGTTTTACCGGTAGCGATTTTGACTACCTTGTTTGCGACACCATATTTTGTAACGCAGGCAGATCTCGTTACCTATGTTGAACAAAAGCATTTGTCTGTTGCCGTAGGATCATATTTCTTGATCTATGCGGTAGTACTACTGATCATCAGAATTGGGTTGAAACGCTATTTTGATACTGTTCGCTTCGGTGTTTGGTTCTGGATTAGCTTAATCTCAACTATCGCATATATCAGCTTATTAGCCATGATGAACAATAATTGGCAAATGGCTTTAGCCGCAGTCGGAATGGCAATGGGCTATGGCATTATTTATTCAGTTTTACAATCAACCTCACTTTTACTTGCTCCGATTGAGGAACAAGGTTTAGCTAGTTCTACCTTTTATTTAGGACTTGATATTGCGATGGCCTTTGGCCCAATGCTAAGCGGAGTAGTTGATAGCGTGTTGCCAATTGAATGGTTTTATCCAGTAGAACTAGTATTGATTCCATTCATGCTGCTAGTTTACTTTATCTGGCGCAAACGTTTAAACGAAGCAATTGACCACCATTAATTTACGAAGAAAGGATCAACATTATGAGTGAATATTTAGTAAAGTCCAAGCTTGAAGACACAGAATGGCAAATTGCTAACCAGGCCCGTGAGCATGAATTTATCTGTGATGACAACGATAAGGAACATGATAAGGGCCCTAACCCGGTCGAATATCTATGTGGTAGCGTAAATTCCTGCATCGTAATGTCCGCAGGAATGGTCGCTAAGTCACATGGTTTAGACGTGAAAAATTTTCGTGTAGAAAATAATGCTAAAACTGAAAATCTAGGTCACGGCAAATCCGTCGTAACTGAAATGAACATAAAAGTCTTCTTTGACTCAGAAATGTCAAAGGATGAGAAGGAGAAGTTTTTAGCTCATACTTTGCATGTCTCAACTGTTTATCAAACTGTCAAAGAAGCTATCAAAATTTATGTTGAATTAGCTTAAGGAGAGAAATGATTTAATGTCATTATTAGATGAAGCAGTTGTTTTGAATGATGGTAGCTTGATGCCAAAAGTTGGCGTCACTGTTACCAGTGATGGAGATGTCGCAAGGGCAATGAAGGCAGGCTATCGTTTGCTTAATTGCACTGCGGATGAAAAAATCGATTTTAAAAATCTGAGTCCACAAACTTACGTGGAAATTCAGGTTTCTGAAAAAGTTAATACGCGTGAAGAGATACGTAATAATTTGAAAGAAATCAGAAATAATCTAGTTGCTAAACATGCCGATTTGGCTATGCTTCGCTTAAGTGATGACGCCGAACGTAATAATCAACTTTGGCAAGAATTAGAACAAGTTAAAATCCAAGGTTGGCTCAAGAATATTGGTGTAACCAATGCTAATGGTGATACCTTGGCTGCTATTTTGAAAGCACCTAAGATTAAGCCCAGCGTAATTCATTTGGATTACGAAGATGGATCTTTAATCAAATTAGCTAGAGAAAACAAGATGCAAGTGGAACTTTCGGTTGCAGGCGATATTGATGCATTGGCCGAAATCGCCGGCCATTATGGTACAAGCACGATGGAATTAGTTTTGCGTTACTTTGCCCAAAAGAGAATTGTGCCAATTGTTCAAGCAGATGATATCGTTGAAAATCCGCAAACTGACTTTACGATTGCCCCAGAAGATATGGGAACAATCGGCCAGCTCTTTGCGGGGAAGTAATTAATGCAATTTCCTAAATAATGTTATAATCAAATTATAAGAGTTTTGTTTTTAGGAGATTTTATAAATGAAAACTAAAAAATTATTTACTTCATTAGCAGCTGCTGTGATGCTTTCAGCAGGTCTTGCTGGTACTGGCATGGCAATGGGTCAACCAGTTCATGCCGCAGGCACCACTCAATCTTCAAATACTAAGACTGGTACTGTTAATGTAAAACGTAGAACTGTTTCAGCTACTGTAAATAGTGATAATCCAAAGCTTGTTGTCGTAGCTAAGGATCAAACCAATCCAGACCAAATTGATTCAAATTATACTAAGGGTCAAACCATTAATGTTTTATGGTCAACTGAAGCTAAGCAAGGCGACAAGACCGTCACTTTGTACTACATTGAAAATAGAACAATCAATGGTAAAGACAGCTTTGTCTTCATTCCATCAACTGATGTAACTACTTCAGGCAATGTTCCAACTGAATCAGCCTTTGTTGAACAAGCAAGAAGCTTGCAATACATTACTGTAACCCCTAAGTCAAAGAAGGGTGCTAAGATCTACTACGCTTACAAGAAGAGTAAGAAGTCAAAGAAGATTACCTTCGCTGCAAGCAAGAAGACTATTAAGTATGGCAAGAAGTACAAGTCATCAATGATTGTTAAGAACGGTAAGACTAGATACGTTTACATTGGCAAGAAGAGATACGTAAAGCAATCAGCATTGAAGATTGTTAGTGCTAAGTTTGCTCCACTTAACTTACCAGATGATCTTAAGAATTTGATCGTTGAAAACTAGAATTTATTAATAAAATGAAAGGGCGCTACGAAAGTAGCGTCTTTTTTATATTTTAAAAACTTAATAGTGTTATTATTTGCATCTTATATAAATTAATATATTAACAAAAATTAAAATGCTACCGCTTACAAGCTTAGCATAAATCAGTATAAAGAATTACAATGTTAGTCGTGCTATCAAGTTAAAAGTAGGGGAGTAGAAAATAGATATGGAAAAGAAATGGAGCATTTCTTTTATTTTAGCGTATCTTCTAACATTGTTTGTTATTAAACCATAATCAGTTGCAGCTAAGGAATTGAGTCCTTTCCAAACAAAGATGATTGGTAATGGTAATTTCGGGATTTGCCAAAGACTTACACGTAGAGGACCTGCATGTTGGATCGATGGTCACAGAGCTGGCTGGGTAAATCAACGCGCTTTTTTGAGAAATAAGATCTCAGTTGCTCATGACATCAGCTTGGTAAAGAATCCAAATTATGATTTTCCAACTAGGGATGCCATCAACTTTGCTACAGATAAGTCAGGTACTGTAATTAAACCATGTAAGGTGAATGTTTCAGAAGATAAGATCACTACTAATGAAGCAGGTTTATATCCAGTAACTTATTCTTACGGTAAGGCCAAGGCTCATGTTACTGTTGAAGTAAGATCAGATGATAACGAAGGTATTGTCAAGGCAGACAAGACGCCACGACCTGGTGCAGGAAGTGCTACTAGTTGGTTTAAACACTTCAAGACTTCAGGTCACTGGGGCAAGAGCTTCGCACCAGAAACTAAGTCACACATCTTTTTAATAACTCACCAGTTCAAGGTATGGCTTACGATAAAAAGAGAAAGCAAATTTATTTAGCTTTCAATGATTATTTGTTTAAATTAAATAGAAAGGGTCGTGTGTTGGATACTGGCTCTTTCCATACTGGTCGTGAATTTGAAGGTATCTGCGTCAATGGTAATCAATTCTATGCAGAACTTGCTCAACGCCCAGAATTATTGAGACAAAGAATCAAGTAGGTGATCCAGATGAAAAAGACTACTAAGTTAGGCATGAGTGCATTGCTGATTAGTTTATTCGCTTTATTTGTTGGTAAAAAGCTCGACGACGAAGTGAATAAAGATGACGAAAATCAAGATCGTGGCGTTGGTCCATTAGATTAAGTTGAAAGAATCAAATCAATCATTTTGATGGTTTGTAGTGACCCTCGAAATTCGGACATGAATCTCGAGGGTTTTTCTACGTAAAGTCAAGCATAATAAGAAGTTTGGCTTCATTTTTTATTTAAATTTCAACTTAAATATCTTTTAGTGTCGATTTATTTTTTTAGTTA
>NZ_LARO01000117.1:0-1142 GCF_000980505.1 Lactobacillus sp. N54.MGS-719 | reverse complement strand
AAAACTTGAGCCTGATTTAATCGTTGAAGCAACAGTCATCTTCTTGCCATTGACTTTTTGGGTAGTGGTAGTGGCATTGCCTTTGCTGTTGAAGACTTGAACTGTGCCGTTAAAAGATTTCTTGAGAGTAACTTTACCTTTTTGTAATTGCGTAGCTGCTTGAACTGTGTGAACAGGTTGATTGATAATAGCAGCTGCTGGTGCAACACTGATTAATAAAGCTGCTGCGATAGTTGCTAATTTTTTAGTAGTCATATTTTGTCTCCTTTGTAATAATCCCTTAAGTTGATTTTAGCACTTATGAGACTATAAAAATAACCTCGAAACTCAAACGTTTTCGGGGTTATTTGATTTTATTCACTTAAGTACTTAGGATCAATAAATTTATTGATCACGTTGTTAACCTTCTTTGAATTATCGTACTTGCGGATAATGTTCAAGAAGTCTTGTGTAGTTGCTTGCTTCAAGTAGTAAGTTTGATAGTAATCGTGTAAAGCATCGAAGAACTTGGCTTCGCCCATGGCAACCTTTAAAACAGCAGGGAAGTCCATCCCAAGTTCGTAAGCCATGTCTTCAGTGTCAACGCCCTTTGGTGGATTATTAACAGGGTAGTTGATGTAGTTGGCCTTTTTATTCTTATTAATGAATTGGTTAGCATTTTCTTTTAAGATCTTGTTAGCACGCTTGACGTTCTTACGAGTGTAGAACTTGCTGTGCATCAGTTTAGCACAGTAGGCCTTACTCTTAGTGTAGGTCAAATCGTAAACGCCATTTTCAAGGAGGTTGGTAAGACCTTCGTCAAGCCAAGGTTCCATGTATTCATCGCTGCCGACAGTGCCGTAGAACCATTGGTGACCAACTTCGTGAGAAACATCTTCAGTTAATTCATTATATCTATCAAGTGGGTGCTTCTTTTGTAAAAAGCCGCTGGCATCGATCATGATCAAGCCAGGATATTCCATCCCACCGGTATCTTTGCCAAGCAAGCCTTCAGTAATATCGATTTCTTTGTAAGGATATTTGCCGATCTTTTTGGTAAAAACGTGGAAACTGTCTTGGGCAGTCATCAAAGCAAGCTTGTTGTATTGCTTGCTGTTTTTGCTTGCAAGGTAGTAGTCGTTGATTCTTACGCCGTTTGCATA
>NZ_LARO01000031.1:0-16535 GCF_000980505.1 Lactobacillus sp. N54.MGS-719 | reverse complement strand
GTTTAATGATTTTCTTTTGCTTAGAACTAGGATAAAAGCGAAGCTTAACGCCAAAATGATAGGCTAAACTGCTCATTCTTTTCATGTATTTCACCTCCTTGTATTATTGTAATTTGATTATAGCCTATGTATATCTTATAATCAACAGTAAATAGATACATAGTAGACGAAAGGATATTAGACTATGAATAATAAGAGAGACAAAATAAAAGACGCAGGCTATGAAAAACACTACGTCTATAATGCACACTATCATCTAATTTGGTGTACTAAATACCGCAATCAAATCTTTACTAACCAAGACCTGGCTCAAGAAATGCGAGACCTGCTCAAGCAAATAGCTGAAGATAATCAAATCAAAATTGAAAAAATGGAGGTAATGCCTGAACATATTCATTTGCTTATCAGCTTTAGACCATCAAAATCAGGTTCAAGCGTAGTCAAAGCACTCAAAGGAAGAAGTGCTTTCTTATTCTTCCAGAATCACCCCGAAATTAAGCAAAACAGGATGTGGGGCGGGCATTTATGGTCGCCAAGCTATTACTTTGGTAGCGTAGGGAATATGTCTAAAGAAGTAGTAGAAAAGTACATTAATGACCAGATCTACAATACCTTTAGAGACGGCAAGCCCTATCCATCCCCGCATTAAAATACGGGGATTTTCGGGCGTTTTTCATTAAACTTGATGATCCAGATAAAAATTGGACCGATCTAGCAAATTACGGTGCAGTTATTATCGAAGGTGAAATGACTGCGGCCGCTATCGAGCAGATTCAAAACATCAATCCGAATGTGATTTTCCTAGACGTAAACACCAACATCCGCGGCTGTAATATCGTCCGCAATGACTTTATTTAAGCAACCACTAATATCTTAGATACGCTCTACGAAATGGGACATAGAAATATCGCCTATATTGGTGGTAAATCTGCCGTAGTTAACTTAGATGGCAAAATTGTTTTAAGAAAAGATGACTTGCGTGAAGACGGCTATATCGCCTGGATGAAAATGCACAACTTAGATCAGTATTGTCACACCTTTACTGCTAACTGGTCAGCTGATGAAGCTTTAGAAGCTACCAATCAATTATTGCAGTTAAAAGATCGACCAACAGCGATCGTCGTTGCGAGTGATCCAATGGCTTTAGGCGTCTACAAGGCCTTAAATGATGCCAACGTTAATATTCCAAACGATATTTCAGTTGCCAGTTTCGACGATGTAGAAATTAATTGCTTTTTAACCCCTACTCTTTCAAGTATCGATATGAATAACGAAGGCAATGATAAAACCAATTCTAGCAGGCCACTTGGCACCAAAACTATCGTACATTCTACCAGCAAAAGCAGAAGTTACGGCGTTAATGACACCACCTGGAAGCATGATGATCCCAGTCAAAGCAACAGCTACAAGCAAACCATTTTGCAAGTATTGTGGCAAAAGATACATTGCTGACAAGATGATACCAAAATCAACCATGACCAAAATTGCACCCAAAGTGAAGTTGCGGTGTCTAAACACACGCATGTTTAAAACAGGTACTTCAAGTTTTAGTTGACGTCTTACATAGAAAATCAAGGCAATAACACCGACGATTAAACATGCAAGAACTGGTACTGAAAGCCAACCCATTTCGCTGGCAAAACTTGCACCCGCAATCAAACCTGAGAAGGCAAAGATTGACAAAATGATGGACACAAAATCAACTTTTGGCTTAGTAATTTGACTAACATTCTTCAAACTAAATAAGCCGATTACAAAGGCAATGACTAAAAATACGACGAATGTAAAGAAGATGTCGTACCATGAACCAGCAGCTAAAATTAAGCCCGTCAAAGTTGGACCAATTGCTGGAGCAAACATGATTACTAAAGCAAGAACACCATTAACTGTACCTAACTTATTTGGTGGGAAAATCAACATCGCAATAGTAAACATTAAAGGCAAAATGATTCCAGTTCCGATCCCCTGGATCATTCTACCGATTAAAACCATCGGAAAATTAACCCCGAATCCCGAAATAAGTGAACCGCCAATAAAGGCACCGAGGCCAAATAAAACTAATTTTTTGGTCGCAAACCACTTAGTAAACAAACTTGAAAGTGGCAGGACTATCCCGATTACGAGCATATAGCCGGTAACCAGCCATTGAATTGAAGACTGACCAACTTGAAGAGCCTTCATCAATTGTGGTAAGGCAATGTTCAATGAAGTTTCACTAAACATCCCTACAAATGATCCTAGCATTAATGGGAGAATAGCAAGCCATGGACATTTAACGTTAACACGAGCTTGTATCCCTGTTTGAGCATTATCCATTAATTCTTCCTCCTTTTATTGCAACGTTGATTACTTTACCAGAAAAAATTTTTCTTCGTAAGTAAAATTTTTCTCAAAAACAAAAAAGACGTCTTTCGACGCCTTTTTGCTTAATTATTTAATTTAGTACTTCAAATCGCTAAATTGCTTATTTGAGTTTTGTTTTGCCAAATCTTTACTCTTCCAGTAAACAGCATTCGTAGTCCCTTTAGAGTTAGCTGAAACGATCACATCTTGACCATTTTCGGTATGACGAGCTAAGTAAGTGCTACCTTGACCAGGTTCTTGACCCATATTAGTGAAACTGTAGAAGTTAATGCCATTCATGGTAGTTTGCTTCATGTAGCCTGATAATGAATCAGATGAACTATTGGTATTATCCTTCTTAACGTTCATGCTAAAGCCGGCTTCATCGTTGATCTTGTTGCCTGTAATAGTCAAAGTATCGATATTGCCATTACCAGTATCAGCAGTGTACCAAGTACCTTGAAGAGCTGCTGGAATTACGCTATTTACATTAGCAGTATCCTTAGTTGTAGCACCATCGCCTTCAAGTTTAGCATTTAATTCAGCGTTTTTAGCTAATTGGTTAACTAAATCTGCATCATTTTTATCATTTAGGTAGTTTACAATGTCAGACAAGCTAGCTGTGCCAACATTACGTTGCTTTACAAAAATAGTGATTTGCTTATTAGCACCATCGCCGCTAAGCATATAACGAGCGTTACTGCTCTTGCCTGTACCACTAACTTCGTAAACATAGCCGCTATTGTCTGAAGTAATACCAGTTTCAGCCTTGCTTCTAAAAGCTACGCTCAAATGATTTTGCTTAGCAGCATTTACTGCGATCTCCCAGGTATCACCATACTTTTGTGAAGCATAAACCGCAATTGCACTAGCGGTAGTCTTGTAGTCCATGTTTTCTGCAGAGAGCTTATCTGAATCACTGCTCTTCGAACTAGAGTCTGATGAAGTATTGCTGTTGTTTGAGCTCTTCTTAGAAACTTGACTGCTCTTAGATTGTTCTGATTGTGTATTTCCTTGTGTACTTTGTGAGCATCCTGCCAAAGTTAAAGCGGCTGAGATTGCCACAAGTACGGTTAATTTGCGTTTCAAAAGGATTCTTCCCTTCTATAAAATCTATCTCTTTGACATAATACTATTATAAAAAAAGTAATAAGCCAATCTTTTATCAAAGATATTATAGAAAATTTACGAATTAACTGAGGCTAGCAAATTTAGCGTCTACATTAGCTTTAGCTAGCTTAACAGACTTCCAGTAGCTACCGGTGCAACTGCCAGTATCAACGCTATATGTCGCTACAGCCTCATTTTTGCCTTTCTTTTGAACGGTATATAGCCAGCCAAAGTTTTGGGCATTCAAAGCCTGAACGTGATAACAATCAATCCCATTGATATTTTCCATTCTGGCTCTAGCCCATCTTCTAGTTTGTTCAAATGACGTTGGTGCAAAACTACCAGAGATCTTATGGATCTCCCCGCCATTAATGCTATGAGCATCGATCACCAGCTTTTTACCTCGACGGTTGTACCAGGTGCCGCGCAAGTGCTTTGGAACTGTAGCGAGACCATTATCGCCTTTAACACCATATTTATCAGAAGTAATTGACGCTCCCATAGTCGTATAAGCAGCCAGTTTTCTGACATTTTTTATCTCGTTTTTGTCGTTTAAATATGACACAAGCTCATTTAAACTTGCACTACCTATTTTTTTTCGGTTATAAAAATTAACGGTGCTGCCTTCCAAGATGTAAAAAGTATCCGGTTCTTTGCCATTACCGCTAACCTGATAGATATAACCCTTATCCTTAATGTATCTAAAAGCAGTAGCACTCTTTACGGCAACGCTTAAGCCATTTTTATCGGCAGCTTGATAAGTCTTCTGCCAGGCCTTTTTATATTTCAATGCACCATAAACCGTGATCGCACTTGCTTTTTCAGAATCAGATAAATCTTGGGCAACTAATTTTTTTGGAGCCTGTTTTTGAGTGCTAGAAACTCTGCCATTATCTTTATTATTAGTATGAGAATTTTGGCTACATGCCGTTAATCCTAAAACGGCAGCAGTTAAACACATGAATGTTAATATTCTTCTACTCATCAAAAAAGACTCCAAATTCTAATTGCAACACAAAAATATCCCTAAACTTATTAGGGATATTATTACCTTTATTTCTAAATATTATATAGCATATTTGCCCGTTTGACATTGCTCAAACTTTAAAAATTAATAAAAAATCCTCGCACAGAGCGAGGATTCTTACTTGATAATCTATTAAATTACCAATTCATGTAACGTTGACGTTCCCAATCTGAAACAGATTGTGAGTACTTGGACCATTCTAATTCTTTTGATTCGATAAAGCTGTGAGTTAAGTGTTCACCCAAAGCGCTCTTGATTAAGTCATCAGCCTTAAATGCCTTAATTGCGTTGTGAAGAGTAGTTGGAAGTGGCTTGATGCCGTGTTCTGCTCTTTCTTCTTCTGACATTTCAAAGATGTTTTCTTCAACTGGCTTCATTGGCATCTTTTGTTCCTTGATACCGTTAAGACCAGCAGTCAAGCATGCAGCAAGAAGTAAGTATGGGTTAGCAGTTGGGTCAGCTGAACGCATTTCTAAACGAGTGTTGATTTCACCGGCACTTGGAATACGAACAAGTGGTGAACGGTTCTTAGCAGCCCATGCAATGTATACAGGAGCTTCAAAACCAGGAATCAAACGCTTGTATGAGTTAACAGTTGGGTTACCAATTGCAGTGATTGCACGTGCGTGTTCCAAAATACCGTTCAAGAAGTAAAGTGCAGTGTTTGAAAGGTGGAATTCACCATCTTTGTCGTAGAAGACATTGTGCTTGTTCTTGAAGAGTGACATGTTGTTGTGCATACCGTTTCCGGCTTGACCTTCAACAGGCTTAGCCATAAATGTAGCAAACAAACCATGCTTTCTAGCAATGTGACGAGCAACCATCTTAAAGGTTTGGCATCTGTCAGCAGTAGTTAAAGCATCATCGAATCTAAAGTCGATTTCTTGTTGACCATCACCAACTTCGTGGTGAGCAGCTTCAACTTCGAAACCAATTTCTTCCAAAGTTTCAACGATTTCACGACGGCAACGTGCACCTTCGTCATCTGAAGTCATGTCAAAGTATGATGCGTGGTCTGGAACTTCAGTAGTCCAGTTGCCATTTTCATCTAACTTGAAGAGGTGGAATTCCATTTCAAAGCCGATATCAAAGGTATCGAAACCAGCTTCTTTCATTTCACCAAGAACACGCTTCAAGTTGTTTCTCGGATCACCTGCAAATGGCTTACCATCAGTCATGTGAACTGAACAAATCAAACGACCAATCTTGCCACCGTGTTCGTCACCCCATGGCAATACTGACCAAGTTGAGAAGTCAGGGTATAAAACCATGTCACTTTCTTCAAGACGAACAAAGCCGTCAATTGAAGAACCGTCAAAACGAATATCATTAGTCAACACTTTATCCAATTGACTAGTTGGTACTTCAACAGCCTTTTCAGTACCGTTAATATCAGTGAAGCATAAACGTAAAAATCTTACGTTTTTGTCTGCTACTTCTTTTCTAATTTCTTCTGTAGTATATTGTTTACTCATAGCTTTTCCACCTATTAAAAACAAAAAAACATTAAATTGGTATGGTCCTATGATTTGATTTTTATCTCCTAGAACTGTTTAACACAATAGCAGATCAATTTAAAAAAGTCAAATTGGTCTAATGACATTTTTTAACTTTTACTATTTGTTAAAAAATGTATCGCGAACCGCATTAATGATTGCGACCTTGTCATGAGCATAAGTCAAACCGCCTTGCATATATACTGCGTAAGGTGGTCTAATCGGACCATCTGCTGAGAATTCAATTGTTGAACCTGAAACGAAGTTACCAGCAGCCATAATAATCTTGTCTTCGTAGCCTTCCATGTGGACAGCTTCTGGAGTTACGAAGGAGTCGATTGGTGAGTTCTTTTGTACTTCTTGAACGAACTTCACCATCTTGTCTGGGTCATTGAAGATGATTGTTTCGATAATGTCACTCCGCTTTTCATCCCAGGCAGGCGTTACATTCATGCCCATCTTATCAAACAATGCAGCCGCAAAAATCATACCCTTTTCGGCCATGCCAGTTACGTTAGGTGACAAGAAGAAGCCTTCATAGAAGTCATGCAAGTTGCCAATAGTAGCTCCTTCATCGGTACAGCCAGGTGCAGTCAAAGCGTATTTAGCATTTTCTACTAGGTCCTTTTTACCCACGATGTAGCCACCGGTCTTGGCTAGACCACCGCCAGCATTCTTGATTAAGGAACCAGCCATTAAGTCGGCACCGTATTCAGTTGCTTCGTGCTTTTCAGAAAATTCACCGTAACAATTATCAATAAAGACAATACTCTTAGGACTTACCTTCTTAACAAAGGCAATCATTTCTTTAATTTGATCGATGGTGAAAGTCTTTCTAGTTGAATAGCCACGTGAACGTTGAATAGCGACGATCTTTGGTTGATCACGCTTCAAAATCTTTTCTGCTTGATCATAGTCAACAGTATTTTCATCATTTAGTGGCACGTATGAAAACTTCACGCCCTTTTCAGCCAAAGTACCACGCTTATCAACGGTTAAGCCGATTACTTTTTGCAAAGTATCATAAGGTTGACCAGTTAAATAAGTTAAAGTATCGCCTGACTTCAAATTACCGTTTAAAGCAACAAATAAAGTATGCGTACCTGAAACGAATTGTGGACGTACTAAAGCATCTTCAGTATCAAAAACTTGGGCATAAATCCGATCAAGCTTGTCACGGCCCATATCGTCATCACCATAGCCCGTAGAACCGCTTAAATCAGCTTCTGCGACGGCATTATCTTGGAAGGCTTTAAGTACCTTAGCTTGGTTAAAAACGATCTGATCTTCAATTTCTGCCAATTTAGGAGCGATTTGTTGATCAACTTCTTTGACAATCTTTTGTAGTTTTTCTGGTAAATTATTCATTTTTCCATTCCTCGACTTTTGCAATAATCTTTTGTTTACAATCAGGATCATTCAGCGGATCAAACCAAACGACGGGTAGTTGATTTCTAAAATAAGTTAATTGTCGTTTAGCATACCGCCTCGAAGCAGTTTTTAACTGCGTAATACAGCTGTCTAAATCTTCCTTGCCTTCGAAGTAAGGAAAGAATTCCTTGTAAGCAATCGCCTGCAAAATTTGATGCTCTTTAGCACGATTCTCATAAATGAATTTAGCTTCAGCCAGCATCCCTTTTTGCATCATCTTGTCGACGCGCAAATTAATTCTGCGATAGATTTCCTGTCTATCAGAATTAAGGCCGATAATCAAATAATCATAGCGGGGGGCAATCTTCTTTTGTTGTTCCGAAAATTTCTTACCAGTACGATCAATTACGGTCAGTGCCCGCATCGTTCTACGTGAATTAGGCACCGGAATTTTCTTAGCTGCGGCCGGATCCTTTTCATTTAATACCTGCCACAGTTTTTCTGGGCCGTAGCGAGCGAGATAATCTTCCCATTTTTGCGACGTACCGCGATTTTCTTCTTGCTTTTCACCCAGCTGCATTTGGTTAAGCAAGGCATTGACATAAAAACCGGTACCTCCAGCTAAAATTGGCAATTTACCTTTAGCACTAATTTCTTTAATAGCTTTTTGGGCTTCGTCAACGAAATCTTTGACTGAAAATTCATCAAACACAGAGCGCGTATCTACTAGGTAATGTTTAACCTTGCTCTGTTCCTCTTTGGTTGCTTTGGCGGTACCAACTTCGACTTCTTGGTAAACTTGCATAGAGTCACCTGAGACGATCTCACCATTTAATTTCTGGGCTAAGGCAATAGCCAGATCGGTCTTGCCAATCGCGGTTGGGCCAACAATGGCTAATACTTTTTGCATATCATCACTTTCACAATCCATTTTTAAACGAAAAAAGCACATTTGAGCAGATTCTCCTCCCAAATGTGTTTTTCAAATTAATATTTGGACTTTTTAGTTCTGCCGTCCCAGGTCTCAAAACCACCCTTAAGCCAGTGGACTGAAACAAAGCCCTTCTTCTTCAAGAAACGGGCAGCTCTCAATGTGATTGTGTTTGAGTCTGAGTAAAGGTAAACCGGCAAATCACTTCTAAGTTCATTATATTGATACTTAAGCATCGTATATGGCAAGCTTCGCGCACCATCAATATGCTTGCGTTTAAAAGGCTCTTTTTCTCGCAGATCAATAATTTGTGCCTTACGCATGCCTTCTTTAAATTCTTCATTAGTCAATTCACCGCCGAGGGATTTGGCTTGAATCTTATTCCAGGCCCAAACACCACCGAAGACTAAAAGAATAACTAATAAAACAGTATCTAAGACAATTAAAAAACTCGACATAAAATCTAATCTGCCCTTTCATAAAAGTTTACAAATATAATGATACCGCTAAACTAATTTACTTGCTATTATTTTTCTTATCTTTCTTTTTTTCATTGAGTTCTTCAATGCGATATTCTCTACGTAAAATAAGTTTAGCCATCATATAATCATGTTGATCGATCAAACCAGCCTTATTAATATTGTCGAGTTCTAAGGCCATTAGTTCAATGTCCCAGATTCTTTTACCAATATGAACCAAAATGCCATATTTCTCTAAAAGCTGCTGTACATCATATAAAGTCTTCATTACTTTTCCTTAGAAGTTAATAATCATACCTGTTCTAACTGTCCAAACTATATAAAAAATTAGTACGGCACCAGCCAAAACACGCCACTTAGGATTGTAAGTCTTCATTACACGATCGCCTAAAATAACCGCTAATAAGAAACCGACAATCAAACCACCGAGGTGACCCCAAATATCGATGCCAGGGGCAAAAATATCAATCCCCAGGTTAATTAAGGCTAAAACGAAGGCCTGTCTACCTAAGAAACTGATCATTGGATTATGAATATTGCGAAGTCCAATTGCAGTCATCGCACCAAAAAGACCAAACAAAGCAGTGGAAGCACCAGCGCTCAAACCGCGGTCGGAACTAAAGGCTAAACTCATTAGATTACCGCCAATACCGGCTAAAAGATAAGTCACTAAAAATCTAGCGTGACCCATAATCGGTTCAATATATTGCCCCATGTAGTAAATAATTACGGCGTTAGAAACCAAGTGCATTACACCAATATGCAAAAATTGGGCAGTAAATAAACGCCACCATTGGTTGCCAACCACTACGGCGTAGTTGCTCATGGCACCCATTTTCATCAATACGTTGGTATTTTCTGAACCGCCAAGGAATACTTCAACCAAAAAGACGATCAATAATACTACTAAAATACCCATTGTCACAAATGCTTGCGACAGGTTGATTCTTCGATTCATTTAAAAATCCCCTTAAAATTCGTTATTTGGATATATTTTAATAGATTTTGTTAGTCGTCACAATCGTTTGAATTGGAATATCCGTTTTTTCTACTGGCCATTCTGAACTGGCAAACTGCATTGGCGAACTTACTAGTGAGACAGTCTTAGGATTATATTTAGCCAAAAAACGGTCATAATAACCGCCGCCAAAACCTAAACGAACATGTGAGTCTAACGCAAAAGCTAAACCAGGCACAATCACCAGATCAAGCTCGTTATTAACTTCGGCATCCCCATCAGCAATTTCTTCAACGCCAAATTTTGATTTAACCAGCTTGCTCATATAAGTGTAACGAAGAAAGTCCAATGTATGATCTTGGTCTGCTCTAGCCTTAGCTAAATAAACCTTTTTACCAGCTTCCCACAATCTGGCGATTAATTCTGACGTATCGACTTCAAAAGGCAGAGAAGCGGTCACGCCAATTGTTTGGCTATTTTTAATCAAGTCGGTCTCCATTAGCTTTTCTAACAGGATGCTATCTTCAGTCTCTTTTTCTTTTGTATTTGCGAATTCTTTTAATTTGTTGATTTGTTCTTTTCTTAATTCTGCTTTTTTCATTTTCTCGTCCAAAAATAAAAAAATAGCAGGCACTGAACCTGCTATTTTGGTTTATTACTTAGTTTCACGGTGAAGTGTTACTCGTCTTTCAACTGGGCAATACTTCTTCAAAGATAAACGTTCCGGATGCTTACGCTTGTTCTTCTTAGATAAGTAACTTCTATCGCCACATTCGGTGCATTCTAAAATGATGTTATCTGCCATTTCTTTCACCACCTACACTTTTATTCTGACTGTACTAGAATAGCATTTTTCAAGCAATTTGACCAGTCTTAATCATTATTTTGTTGAATGAAGTTTGAAATAATCCTGAATCATTGCCTTAGCTACCTGTAAAGTATATGTACCCTCACCATCTGGATCAAGTCCTGGGAAGACAACTGCAACCGCAAGTTTTGGATTCTTAGATGGAGCATAACCAATACAGGTAGCGTTGATTAATTCGATATTGTGTTTTCTGTTAGGGTGTTCTGCATCGTAGTAGAAGGTTTGGGCAGTACCAGTCTTACCTGAGATTGAAGGCTTAACGTTCTTCAATGGGTGAGCAGTACCCCAGCCGTTAGTACCGTGAACTACACGCCAGAAACCTTGTCTTACAACATTCAATTCATCTGGTGTCCAAGGAATTGCTTGTTGGACATTAGGCTTCTTGTTGTAATTGATGTAAATCTTCTTACCGTCCCTGCTGGTCTTACCAACAGATTGAACGATGTAAGGCTGCATTCTGTAGCCGCCGTTAGCAATAGTTGAAACATATTGTACTAATTGAATTGGCGTATATGCATCGTAGTTACCGTAGGCCAAGTCAAGTACTGAACCTGACAAAATGTTGCCTTTGGAGTTGAATGACTTACCTTCAATACCTGAAACTTCACCTGGAAGGTCAACACCAGTCTTTTGACCTAAACCAAACATAGCGAAGTTTCTACGCAAGATATCAAATGAATCGTTAGGCATATGAATGTATTGCTTAGGCACGTACTTTGCACCTACCCACTTCATAGCAAGGTGCATCATGTAGATGTTACTTGAAACTTCTAGAGCTGTTTCGGCATCAAGAGAACTGAATGTACCGATTGGGTAAACAGACTTCTTAACTGGAGAACCTGGCAAGTAAATTGGCGTATCAGGCAAGGTGTTGTTAATTGGCGTAATAATATGATTAATCAAACCGCCAGAAACAGTAGCACCCTTAACTACAGAACCCATAACGAATGATTGGTTGATTACACCTAATGCGTTATCTGTAGTCTTACCAGTATTAGTATTTCTGTTAATACCAGCTACGGCTAAAAGCGCACCAGTCTGAGGATTCATAGCAACGGCGTAGGCACCGTTAGAGTAGCGTGCAGCACCGGCTGATTCGGCTGAGCTGTATACACGCTTTAATGCAGCTTGAACTTGCTTTTGATACTTGGCATCAATTGTCAGCATCAAACTTGCACCAGCTTGACCATTGTAAACAGTTTTGGTTTGTTGAATATTACCATTAGACTTAGTAGTTACTCGACTGGTTGACTTTGTCCCCTTCAAAAGTGGTTCATATTCTTTTTCAAGATATGAAGTACCAACACGGTCGTTTCTTGAGTAGCCATTTCTTAAGTAATATTGTAAGTTGTCGCTAGGCAAACCTGACTTTTCAGTTGAAACAGAACCAATAATACTCTGGATTGATGAACCATTTGGATATGATCTTTGCCACTCGGTACCAATACCAACACCAGGAAGTTCTGACAAGTGTTCACCAACTTGAGCAATTTCCTTATCAGTCAAACCTTTATTCTTAATGTAAATAGTTGATAAAGTATAAGCTCCGGAAATCTTGTTGAAAATCAAAGCAGCAGTCTTTTGCTTTTCATTCAACTTCAGATTCATCTTTTCAACATAATTAAGTTCAGCCTTGTAAATTTCTGAGTTAGTCTTCTTATTACCATCTGCATCAACCTTATCTGACTTAGGCAATTGTGCTGAAATCTTCGTATTATTATTCTCATCAGCTAAATAATAATCGGCTACCATTTGCTTTGTTGGCTTTTCATCGGTAATCTTAATGTAATTACTCAACGCATTTGAGATTTGATAAATCTGCGTCGTGGTAGTCGAAGCACTCTTAGTATAGGTAATGGCATTAGTTGCCTTATTCCCTACTAGGACGCGCCCTTTAGCATCATACATTACCCCACGGGGTACTTGGTTAGATACAACTGTTGAATCAGACTGTTGCACCTCTGCCTTAAAGCGAGAACCGTAGACCAATTGCAAATATGCCAATTGTCCTATCAGCATCGCAAAAAGCACGAGAATAACACCCAGAATGATTCGCATTCTTATTGGAGTTGAGGACTGTTTATTTGAACCAGTCCCACTGTTTTTTCTAAAATAATCCACGTAAATCGTCCCTTACTAAAACTGTATGTATTTTAACAAAAACTGAACGTTAATTCTACGATTGAGAACGGAGCTTAGATAAATTTTAATATGACAAAATATTTTCAAACGCTTAAGTTAAATTTCAATAAAGAAAAAGTGCTGTATTTGATCAGTTTTGTTTTGCCCGGCCTCATTTTCTTAAGTTATTTCTTCTATACCAAAAATGGAGTTTTAACTGTTGATCTGGGCCAGCAATATGTCGATTTCTTAGCCTTTTTCAGAAGCAACTTGTTTACTCACCCGCTTAGACTCATTTATTCATTTTCAAGCGGCTTAGGGGGCTCAATGCTGGCAACGGATGCCTACTATCTGTTTAGTCCCTTTAACCTGCTTTTGTTTTTAGCGCCGCAGAAATTTCTGTCGCAGATGGTGCTCGTCATTATTGCTGCTAAAATTGCGACAGTGGGTCTAACCAGCTACTATTATTGGAAACAAAAAATCGATAATGAGTTTTACGCTTTAGCAGCCAGTGCCGCTTATGCTTTATCAGGTTACACCATCGCTAACCATTTTAACCTAATGTGGCTAGATTCGGTATTGCTTTTGCCATTATTGATTGATGCAATCAACCGCGTGTTAGAGCAAAAGAAGAATCATTTGATTTTGATCACCTTTTTATTGTGGTTCACCAATTTTTACACGGCTTATATGGCCCTTGCCTTTGGCCTCTTTTATCTTTTAAGCAAACTATTTTTCTTCAATAAAAAAGAGCGCTGGCCACTTTTCTGGGAATATTTGAAGAAAAGCATGTGGGGTTCATTTTTAGACGCATCCATGCTTTTGCCCGTCGCAGTTGAAATGTTACAGGGAAAGGCTGCTTCAAGTGCCACTTGGTCCTTGGGCTTTCAATTTGCTCCGTATAACGAATTAGCCAAACTAGCAGATGGCGCATACGACTTTCATGAAATGCAGGAAGGAATGCCTAATATCTATATTGCCCTGCCTTTCGTTTTGCTAGCAATCTTTTATTTCTTAAGTAAAAAAATCAACTGGCGGCACAAACTAGCTAATGGCATTTTATTGATCTTTTTAGTTGCTTCTTTATTCTGGACACCGCTAGTCTTAATTTGGCACCTAGGTCAATTCCCTGTCTGGTATCCAGGTCGTTTCTCTTTTGTGTTGATCTTTTTTGCATTAGATTTAGCAATCATTGCGCTGAAGCAGCGTGAAAAAATCAGTTTCTGGCAAATAGGCGTTTTAATCTTACTAGCGATCGGACTAATCGTTTTCATTACCGTAGACTCTAAGTCATTTGCCTTTTTGAATCAAAATGCTCAGACTGCCTCTGCCGCCTTTTTAGCACTTGGTATCCTTTTCATCGGTTTCATCCACAACAGAAGCAACTTTGCAGCTCCGTTCTTCTGTTTAATTATTGAGCTAGAATTGATCGTTAATCTGGTTCTATCATTAAACAATTTGGCCTACCAAAACAACGCTGATTACCAAAATTTCGTTCAAAATACTAAACAAGTTACACAATATGCTAAAGATCATGACGACAGATTATATCGGATGGAAAAAACGTTCTATCGCTCCGACGATGATCCATTCAGTGCAAATTACTACGGCCTCAGCACTTTTAATTCTATCTCTAACCAACGCGTTTTAAATCTTTTAAGCAACTTGGGCTTCGTCAACAACAGCAATTCCTACACCAATTATGGCAGCACACCAATTACCGACGATTTATTTGGCGTTAAATACTACATTTTACCTAATGACGATATCACTCCGCTTAAGGCAAATGAGCAGATGAAATATAGCAATTCCAGCAATCGAATCGATACCAGCGACTACGATATTGTGAAAAGATTTGAGCAACTAGTTTTGATGAAAAATGACGATGCTTTACCATTTTTATTCTTAACGCCTAAATCTACGACTAAAGTTAAATTTGATTCAACCGATATTACTGGCAATCAAAATAAATTCTTTGAAGCAGCTACGGGAAAACAAACACAACTATTCTCTAGCGTAACCTGGCCTGATCCAAAACTAATTAATATTTCGGGCTGGGACGGCGGCTGGATGCAATACACCAAGAAAGATAAGGCTAAAGAAGGACGCGTAATCTTTAACTTTAAACCACAAACTGACAACTCATACTATCTTGAGCTCCCTGGTGATATTGATAATGACTCAATCAGCTTAACCGTTAATGGCAACAGCATTAATACCGACGTACGTGATCAGAATTCTCGCTTAATCAATCTAGGTAGTCGTCAGCGTGGCCAAACTATTCATGTAGTTTTCACGCTTAAAAATAATCAATTAAATCTAAATGCGGCTAACCTCTGGTGTTTGAACACTAAACAGCTTGAGCAAATAATGGACAAATTTAAGCAAAAGCAGCCACAGTTCAAACAAACCTCCGCTTTAACAATTCACTCCAATTCATTTAGCACTAAAAAGACGGAAACAATGAATTCAACTATTCCTAACAGTTTTAATTGGCTCATTTTGGATAATGGTCATATAATTCACAAAAATAAAATACTATTTATGAATACTTTTTTGAATTTTAAATTAAATAAAGGTACACACAAGATTACTCTAATTTACGTTCCTTGGGTATTCTTGATTGGCATAGCTATTAGTTTGCTTACATTATTTCTTTATTTAAGCATTAGAAAATAATGAGTGTTAGCGCTAACAATAAAATTAATACTAGACCTGTCATATGAAAATGTAATAAAATGTATACGTTATCATACGGATAAATTAATATAGAAGGAAGATTGAAAATATGGCTCTTAAATACCAAATTGGTGTTGACGCAGGTGGTACTCACTCAACTGCAATCGCATATGACGAAAATGGTAAAGAACTTGGTCGTGCCGAAGGCGGTCCAGGTCAAATTAATGCTGACTACGAAGGCGGAATTAAAAATATTTCCGACACTATCAACGAATTATTAAACAAGATTGATGGCGACTGCATGCGTGTATTAGTTGGTATCGCTGGTCTTTCTGTTGTTGGTAATGCTCCAGAAGTTGCTGCAACTATTTCATCAAGAATCAACAACCTGCCAACTCGTGCTATTACCGACTCACTTTTAGCTCTTTACGCAGGCCTTGAAGGCGATGATGGTGCTTTGGTTATCGCTGGTACTGGTTCTGTTTACAATGGCTTACAAGATGGTCACTTGATCGCTGTAGGTGGTTACGGCAACATCTTAGGTGACGAAGGTTCAGGTTACGCTATTGCTCGTTCAGCTATGCAATCAGCTCTTCTTAGCTGGGACAAACGTGAACACAACTCACTTATCGATATGTTCACTAAGTTGTTCAACGTTGAACACATGGATGAATGTAACGCTAAGTTCTACAAGATGTCTAACCCAGAAGTAGCTGGTATGGCAGTTCACGTTGCTAAGCTTGCTGACAAGGGCGACGAAGATGCAACCAAGATCATTAAGGAACAAGCTCACTTGTTAGCTCGTGACATTATCATCGGTTTGGACCGTTACGAAGATCCAAAGCCAATGAAGATTGCTTTAACTGGTTCAGTTTTAGCTAACAACGACATGCTTAGAGGTCTTTTAGAAGATGAAGTTAAGAGCAAGTACCCTGACGTTATCTTCTCAATTTCAAACGGTGAAAACGCTCGTGCCGTATTGTTTGACAAGAGTAAGGACTACCGTTACTTCACTAACCACGAAGATCGTTAATTTAAATTCTGATAGTTACACAAACATACTAACCTAGTGTTGGATCATGAATCGACGGATTCATGATCTGGCACTTTTTATTTTGTTTAGAATAAAAAGTGAAGATAAAGCAAACAAAG
>NZ_LARO01000027.1:0-16591 GCF_000980505.1 Lactobacillus sp. N54.MGS-719 | reverse complement strand
GTGGGCTTTGTCGAGGGCTATCAGGAAGATACGGCGATCATTTCGCGGAATCTGGTTCTGATTGAGGATATTAATCATATTGAATTTATTGAATAAAAAAAGCCATTACTCTTCTATTGGAATTAGAGTAATGACTTTTTAGTTTTAACAAAAACCCACGCTGATTGGAGCGTGGGTTCTATGATTATTAAAATTTTATTCAGTTTTACTTTACATCAATTTTATTGAGCTGCGCTCAAGTTAGCTGCCTTGATGTAACGCTTGTTGTTGTTTCTGCAGCCTTCAATTCTGTAGTACTTCTTACCGTTCTTGAATCTCATTGCAGGACCGTAAGTAGTTACAGTTTGGCCTTTGTACATCTTACCAGTACCTGGGGTACGACGGTATGATGACCAGTAAATGTAAGCGTTGTGGGTCAAGGTACGCTTGTTACCAGTAATGTTGGTTACACGAACGTATTCATCCTTGTTAGCAACCTTGTAGTAAGTCTTGCCGTTGATGGTTACAACAGTTGGAACGATATCAATGCTGTCATATGCGTAGTACATGTGGCCTAAGTAGTTACCGTTCTTGTCGTAAGCACGTGAGTCAATCATTACAGTATGGGTTTCAGTGTTGCTGTCTGATGGAGTAGTTTGGGTCAAAGCTGAGGTTTGGATCCAAAGGTTGTTGCTTGAAGAATCAGCGTTTGCCTTTGAAGTAGTTGAAACCTTAGTGTATGATACCTTGTTAATTTCTCTAGTAGTGTTACCTACGTAAACTTCTTGACCATCCTTAAAGGTAGTTGAGTTTGATGAAACTTGGTTACCGTAGATGCTGTAAGTTGGTACTGAAGTTGCACCGTTAGCATATACCTTTTGTAAACCGTTTGATACTACCAAAACAGTGTATGAAAGTGAGCTAGTCTTACCACCATTGTTAGTAGCAGTTAATCTAACAGTGTAGAAACGACCTGCATTAGTAGTGTCTACTGGGTTTGAAGCAACTGAGATACTTGCAGCTGCGCCATTGTTACTTGATTGACGTGCTGAGAATGTTACGGTTTCACCATTACTGTTAGTAAAGCTCAATGGGTTAAAGTTTGAACCTGCAACTACTTGGTAGGTTTGGCCACTTGTAGTTTCAGCAGCAGCACCATTACCCTTTTGAACGTAGAATGCTGGAGCACCAGTAACTGGAGTTGGAGTAGCTGTAGTATAGAATGGAACAGTTACTCTATAAGCAGTATTACCAACAGTGTGTTGCAAAGTAATGTCAAAGTTAGCTGGTAAGGTACTCTTATCTAAAGTAGCATCACCATTTTTATCATCTGTGATAGCTGTATACTTAATCTTTAAAGCATCCAATTGCTTCTCAACTTGTGCAATTGTAATGTCTTCCTTACGACCATTACCATTTGAGCCATCAGGTGCAAAGTTAATGTTGTCATTAATAGCACTAACAATTTGGCTGACCTTTGTAAAACCACTTGCATTAAATGGGGTTCTGAATGATCCACCGTTATAAATGGCTTCTCCACCATTCATATAAAAGTATGGTGTACTACCAGTTACGGCATTACTGTTTGATGGAGTAGGTGTACCAGTACTACTACCCAAACCAGTTTCATTGCTGTCCGCAGCTTGAACAACGTTAGCACCAACAGTAGGTACAACACTTGTTGCGACCGGAGCAACTGCTAATAATGCGGCAGCTGCAACACTAATAATTCTTAAATTCTTCTTCATTATGTGGTCTCCTTTTCAGAAAAAATCACTATGCAAGCGATCGATAAGAAATATTCTCGCTATCTTTATCCCTCACTCGCTTGTGAATCTATTATACCATTTTTCCTATTATTGTATAAAAACAACGCTTAGATCAGGTACGCGATCTTCAGGGCTACCCTCCCCTCAGACCGCTACAGATATCCTATAACTAAAACGTTAAACTGTAGTTACCACACTATTACAATTTTAATTCATAAATTTACAGTTTTGTGAATTTTGTCTCAAACTATTGACTTTTAATCCACTAATGAGTTATTTTTATTCATTTTTAACTAAAAGATCTTCTTCCTTAACGAAAGCCAACTTTTGAATAAAAATGTAACGCATGAGGTAGCCAAGCAGCAGTGGCATCCCCGCAAAAATCGCTACCAAGAACACAATAGTAATCGGACCACTCGCCATATTTTGGTAAGCCGCAAGCGGACCAATCAATCCTGCTGAACCGAAGCCAGCAGAGTTAGCCGTACCTGTGATGTTGAAGATCGCACCAACCAAGCCGGCAATCCCAGCGGACACAACCACTGGCACGAACAACTTAGGATTTCTCAAAATATTAGCCATCTGAATCTTAGGCGTACCCAAGAAGTGCGCAATCGTTGTCCCGAAGCCGTTAACCTTGCTACTCATAATAGCCAAAGTAAACGCACCGGCGGTGATGCCTAGGTTGGCACTACCTGACGCAATACCTTCGATTCCGATCGCCATCGCAATCCCCACAGAGGAAATCGGAGAAACGATCAATGCCGCAAAGATCGCACCCATAAACATACCCATCACAAGTGGTTGGAAGTCAGTCAAAACAGAAACGACGCTACCAATCATGCCTGTAATCATCTTGGTGTAAGGCAGTGCAAATTGACCAAGCCCTCCAGCAAACACAGCTACTGACAATGGCAGGAAGAGCACAATGTAGCTGCCAAGCTTGGGCGTTAAGTACTTAACCAGCGTTGCCGCAATAAAGATCGTAAGCGCAATGTTGATGACATCCCCTGATCCGTTCAACATAATGTGGCCGTTTTTCATTTCAAACGCACCACTGGCAATCATCGCAGCCGCCGCAACTGAACCCGACTGAATCAAGTTGAGCTTGAGCAGGTATGACACACACAGACCGGCAAACACAGCCAGCAAGTTTTGCATCAATGTCGTCATCGTCAAGATATCTTGCGCACCTGGCCAGAAGCTGGACATTCCTTTCATCAGCTCATTAATCAGCGCACCCGGCACCAGCGCGATCACCACGCCGGAACTCACACCATTCAATATGTTTAAAAGGTTTGCTTTGAAATCTTTTCGCATAGGTCCTTTCCTCGTTTCGTTAAAAATAAAAAGCCCCAGAGTATATCTCTGGAGCTTTATTTAGTCTATTCCGGAACTAGCTCGCAGAATTTTTGCATACCAAAAAAGTATTAAAAATTCTCATCCTAGTTCCCCCTATATGTAATATTATACTTGAACTTTATTCACAATCATAGTTAAGAATGTGTTAAGTTATCTTCTTTTGCGATCTGCGACTAACCCGATGATTGCGGCGAGGGATGCGATGCCGAGGCCGAGCCATGCTAAGGAAGCGGTACTCTTTTCACTGATTTGTGGCAAGTGCATGTGACCACTCTTATCAACGTAACCAACTGCTTGACCTTTAGCGTTGAGGATTTGGTCCTTGGTGTTAATGGTGTAGCCATTTGGTAAAGTTTCACCACCATGAGCTGCTACGCCCTTTGGGCGAGCAGTATTTTCAGCATGTGGCATTACGTTGTTTGTAGTGCCGTTAGCCTTGTTTCTACCTTTAATAGTTTCGCCATGAACTGAAGAGTTGTAATTGTAACCCTTTCCCTTCTTTGGAGCTGCCGGCTTATTTGTGTGTTTCTTAGCTGGTTCAGTTGGCTGGGCTGGCTGGCTTGGCTTTGCAGGTTTAGTTAGTTGTACCAGCTTTGTTGGCTGAACAGGTTTGGTTGGTTATACTGGAATTGTAGGTTCGGTAGGGTCTGGATTGGTTGGTTGAACCGGTTCAGTAGCTTCGTTGACTGAGTAGGCTTGTCTGGATTCGACTTAGGTCCATAAATACCAGTTACATCTTGCAAAGCAATTAATGAAGCTGGATCAATATCTTGTCCATCAACTCTAGTGCTTGTTTTTACAACATTGCCAAATGGGCTGAGTTTTTGAGCCAATGCGGCAGTCAAAGCAGCCTGATCCTTATAAACGAAGTCCATTGGAACAGTTGTTGTCGTGCTGCCATTGTTGATGGTCAAGTAATCGGAATTTTGACGACCAGTTACATCATTGCCATTTCCGTCAGTCCAGTGTTGTCCATTCAAAGCACTTAAAGCTGCAGCATCACTGAAGACAACAATTGGTTGATTTCCTCTAGAGTCGCTAACCTGGAGGGCATTCTCACCTGTTGGCAATGTAGCACCAGTAAGAACGATTTCGACTGGACGTCTTAAGTTAGCAAACATGTCTTGACCACCACGGAGAGTTGCCCATGAAGCTAAGACCATAAATGCTGAAATTGCTGATGGAGTGTTAACGATAGCACCAGTATCATCAAATAGATGTAACTTGCTGAGATCCCAGCCGCTTAAGTTGATGTAAGTTGCACCAGAGCCATAAAACATTGAAGCAGCAATCTGTAAGTTAACTGATTTAGTTGCTTGGCTTAAATCAACCCGGTTCAAAACAGGGGTATCCATAAACATACCACGCATACTGTGAGCATGTGTAAAGTCCCAATGCTCAATACCTTTGATCTCTTGAAGAGGTTCACAGCCTGTAAACATCATGGCGAAGCTGTAATTTAAGTTAGATACTGTACCAACCTTATTAGTGTTCCAATGTGAAAGATCACCAACGTGAGTCAAAGCATAGTCATTTTGGAATAAATATGACATATCTTTAACACTACTTACATCCCAATTAGAAATGAAGCTGAGATCTTTAACTTTATTCATTTCTTGGAACATACCACTCATGCTTTCATCAGATGAAGTATTCCAATTTGCCATATTAGCCATTGCATCGGAATCAAAAGTTAACTTCTTGCAGAGGCTAAACATGTGATCAGTTAAAGTGACATGAGCAAGTTTCCAATTTGTAAATTTACCAACTGAAGTTAAGTTCTGTTGACCCCAGAACATTGATTGCATGTCAGTGCCACTTGAAGTTTTCCAATTTGAAAGATCTAATTTAGTTAAACTTCCTGTTGGAACAAAGGGCCCTATCTCAACAGGCACACCGCCTGAATGGAACATGTGACTAAAGTCTTGGACATTACGAACGTCCCAATTTTCAAGACCTTTGATTTCTTTTAATGGAGCTGAAGTAATGTCTGTTCTAGTGTTTGCAAACATCCAGCCCATTTTTTCAACGTTGCCGGTATTCCAATCTGAAAGATCAAGACTAGAACGGCCAATGTTTTGGAACAAACCACTCATATCAGTGACATGACTAGTTCTAAAGTCACTGACATCAATGCTTGAATCATTTTTATGATTATTAAGATAATGCCTTAAACCTGTATTGTTAAAGTCAAAACCTTTAGGAACCAAAGCAGAATCTTTAAACATATCATCTTGCTTTGCATTATGAGCATTCAAGTGAGAAAGGCCCTTAACTGTGGTTAAGTTCTTGTCACCATTGAACATGTTGTCCATAAATTGAACTTTAGAGGTATCCCAACCTGAAATATCACTAATTGAGATCAAAGCTGGATCATTACTAAACATATTGCCCATGTTAGTTACATTGCTTATGTCCCAAGTTTCTAATCCAGTAATATGTTGGACATTTGGAAGATTTTAGAACACCTGGCTCATATCAGTTACACCTGAAGTGTTCCAACCAGAAACGTCAATAGTAGTACTGTCACCTAAATTGTTGACTAAATCATTAACTTTAGTTCTAATATTGGTGTCGTCTAAAGCCACTCCTTCTGATGCAGGAACGATTTTTCTTCCTTAAGAGTTTTAGGATCTACTGCACCATTTTTAGCTTGATCAACCTTAAGAGTTTGATCCTTAGTAGCTACAGAATCTTGAGCTTTATCAGTAGCTGCTTTAGTAGTATCTGTAGGAACTGCTGGTTTCTCAACATCAGTGCTCTTACCAGCATCCCCTTCAGTGGCTGGAGTCTTAGCATCTTTGTCACTTACAGTTACAGGTGTAGCTGGTGTTTCGGCTTGCTTGGTAGCATCTGTAGGAGCTTCAGTCTTATCTGCAGCTGATGTTTCGTCAGCTGGCTCTGTAGTCTTTTCTTCCTTTACATCTGCATTTGTAGTTGGATCAGTAGCAGCTTTATCATCTGTTACAGGAGTTTCAACTTTTACATCTTCTGTCTTAACATCATTCTTTGCTTCACTAGTAGAAGCATCAACCTTTTCAGAAGCAGCTTGCACTGCAGTATCATTGGCATCAGCATATACAGTTTGTGTACCAAAGCCTAACAAACTTAATCCAATTAATACACTAGCAGCACCAATAGTTAACTTATGAATAGAAAAGTGTTGTTGAATATTTCTCATTTTGCGTCTCCCGAAGACAACCTAATGTTTAATCCCTTATCAAAACATTAACTTATTCTTTTTATTATATAAAGTGTGTTATCTTTCTTCATCCCTTATCATATTTGTTACTTATAGTAATTTAAAGTGTTTATGCAATTTTTCTACTATAAAATTTATAACAATTAAAAAACGCCATATAAAAGGAATATCAACTCATAACAAGGCTGTTTTTTAATACAAAAAAAGACCGAGCTCATCACTCGGTCTAAATTATTTATTAAGCCTTATTTTCCTTAACGTACTGCTCCAGTCGCTTCAAACCTTCCTTAATATTGTCCATCGAAGTTGCGTAAGACAAACGAATATAGCCTTCGCCGCCCTTGGCAAAGAATGAACCAGCAACCACAGCCACGCGGCCTTTCTCAACTAAATCATAGATGAACTTGGTATCATCTTGTTCAAGCCCTGCCGGAATCTTAGCAAAAATGTAGAAGGCACCCGTTGGCTTGACGCATTCAAAGCCCAATTTGGTTAAACCATCATAAAGCACATCGCGACGCTTCTGGAATTCTTTTTTCATTGGCAAAGCATCGTCTTTGCCGTTAGCCAGGGCCTCTTCAGCCGCATCCTGCATTGGCGTTGGCTCCGTCGTGGTAATCGCTTGATGAATCTTGGCAATTTGATCCAAAATCGGCTTAGGTGCAGCCACCACACCGATCCGGTAACCTGTCATCGCCCATGCCTTGGACACACCGTTCATCAATACGACTTGATCATGCAAGGTCTTTTCCATCGAAGCATGTGGCTGATCATAATTGAGTTCGCTGTAAATTTCATCGGCAAGAACAAAGATTGGCTTGTCACGCACCACATCAGCTAATGCATCGAGCTCATCTTGCGTATACATAACGCCCGTTGGGTTTGTTGGATAGTTCATCACCAATGCCTTTACTCGATCGCCGTATTTGTCCAAAGCTGCTTGCAATTTATCCGGCGTTAATTTGAAGTCATCGTCAGAAGTGTCGATTTGTTCAACCGTTGCACCCATGGATAGGGCATCCCCAATATAAAGCGGAAAAATTGGTGTTGGCACCAAAACAACGTCGCCTGGATTAAGCACCGCAGTCAAAAAGTCGTAGATCGACTCCGTTACCCCATTGGTGATCAAAATTTCGCTTGGGTCGTATTTTTGTCCATATTTTTCAGCTAAAAAATCGGCTGCCGCCTTGCGCAAACCTGGAGTCCCGTTAGATGGCGCATAGTGCGAATGGTTGTTAGCGATGCTGGCTTCGGCCGCTTTTTTAATATGCTCTGGTGTGTTAAAGTCAGGCTCACCAATTGTGAATTTGATAATGTCGGGAATTTTGTTGGTGTAAGCCGCAAAGGCTAAAATCTGCCCTGGCTTTTGTTCAACCAAGCCTTTTTTCATGTGTTTTGTTAAGTCGGCCATAGTTTTTCCTCCCTATATCGAACTAAATTAATTCAAATATAGGAGTCTTTTTAATCCTTGTCAAAAGAAAAATTAATTCTTACTTTTGCTTTTTTCATTCTATTTAAAATGCACGTTAAACCAAATAACTACTAAAGCATAAATGCTATAAATAATCGCAACTGGTGGATAAGTTGCTTGCCATTTAACTAGCAACAGGACAATTAAAATTATTGCTAAAACAATCGTCAATATTCTTAAACGTGGAAAATATGACAAAATCGCGATCATTAAGATTAAAACTATATCTGCTACTAAGCTGGCAAAATCCATCGGATATGATTTGATATAAAAATCTTGAAACGCTGGTAAGAAGCAAAACCCAATAATTCCACAGATCAAAAGTATGCGATTAAGTATTTTTTTATAATTTTTCACTTAAATTAAGAACTCCTCTTTCTTCATGTACCAGTGCTTTACCAAAGTAGTAAGTGCAATGTACAAAATCAAAAGTACTAACACTACCAAAACGTAGAATTCTGGGATTGGACCGAATTTCATTACCTTGGCCAAGCTTGGGATGTAAGGCATTGCGGTACCGATCAAGCCTGCACCAATCGTAGCGAGCATGACAACTGGTGAAGAATGTTGTTGGATAAATGGAACGGCTGGATCACGCAATGCTTGAATAACCATTTCTTGTGTCCAAAGTGATTCGATGAACCAACCACTCCAGAAGATTGCCATAAAGACTGCCTTTTGACTTGGAGTAGCAGCCATGTAACTTGCTCCGACAACGCTTGGACAAATCCAGAAGTAAAGCAAGGCAAACGTAATAATATCGAAGACTGAAGAAGTTGGGCCAAAGTAGAACATAAACTTAGGCAACTTTCTTGTCTCCCACTTACGTGGTACTTCCAAATATTTTTCACCAACAGTATCGAATGGAATTGATAGACAAGAGGTTCCGTAGATCAAATCCAAGATCAATAACTGCATTGGCAGCATTGGCAAGAATGGCAAGAATGATGATGCCACTAAGATTGACAAAATATTACCAAAGTTAGATGACAAGGTAATCTTGATATATTTCATCGTGTTGGCAAAGATCTGACGCCCAATTCTTACACCATGTTCCAAAGTACGTAAACTCTTGTGGAGCAAGATAATGTCGGCACTCTTTTTAGCAATATCAACGGCAGTATCAACTGAGATTGCCACGTCGGCCTTCTTCATAGCTGGCGTATCGTTGATCCCATCACCCATGTAGGCAACGGTGTGGCCATTTTCTTTCAAAATTTGAATAATTTTGGCCTTGTATTCTGGTGAAAGCTTAACAAAGAGGCTACATTCTTCAACCATCTTTTTAATCTCTTCCTCGCCCTTATCAACGAAGTCTTTTTCACTATAAACATACTCGGTGTTTAAGCCTACTCTTGAAGCAACGCTCTTAGTTACGGTGGCGTTATCACCAGTCAAAATCTTAACGGTGATGCCGTCTTGCTTGAGCTGCTTAAGTACATCCTTAACATCATCCTTAGGTGGATCAAGGAAGGCCAAGAATCCGGTTAGAATCAAATCCTTTTCATCGCTAACATTGAATTCGCCGGCTTGAGCAGGATTGTTTTGGTAAGCAAGCAAAACAACTCTCAAACCATCTTTGTTCAAATCTTCAATGTGCTTTAAAACTTTTTCTTTATATTCATCAGTTAAATCACTAATGTGATTGCCAACTTGCACACGATTGCAGCAAGCAAGCATTTCTTCGGCAGCACCCTTGGTTACCAGGATACGACCATCGCCGTGGCGTTTTATCACGACACTCATGCGACGACGCTTGAAGTCGAATGGAATTTCATCGACCTTAGTGTAGTCATGTTTAATTTCTTCAACGTCTAGCTCATCGCTAGCGGCATCGATAATGGCTTGGTCCATCAAATCGTGCATCCCCGTTTGGAAGTACGAATTCAAATAAGCCAACCGCAAAACTTGTGGATTTTCCTCCATATCCAAGTTGTAGTGACGTTCCAATACAACCTTGTTTTGGGTCAAAGTACCGGTTTTATCAGTACAAAGAATGTCGGCAGCACCGAAGTTTTGGATGGAGTTCATCTTCTTAACGATGGTGCCGTGCTTGGACATTTCGAGCGAACCCTTAACCAAATTACTAGTAACAATAACTGGCAACATTTCTGGAGTAAGTCCAACGGCTGTAGCGATGGCGAACAGCAAAGCGTTGAGCCAGTTACCTTTAGTCAAACCGTTAATGATCAAAACTAAAGGTGCAATGATGGCAGTCATTGTTAACAATAATTTAGAAATGTTCTTAATACCGACATCAAAGTTAGTTTCCTTAACGTCGTTGTTTGAAATATCCTTAGCCAAACGACCAAAGACAGTTTGTTCACCGGTAGCTAAAACGACACCGACACCTGAACCAGAAACAATAGTTGTTCCTTGATAGATTACATCAGGATAGTCCAAATATTGATCCATGTCTTTTTGATCAGGCTTCTTGGTTGCTATCTTTTCCACAGGTGTGGATTCACCGTTCAAAGAACTTGAGGAACAGAACAAGTCTTTGGTTTGAAGCAATCTAATATCTGCTGGCACCATGTCCCCAGCGTGGATATTAATAATATCGCCGACAACTACTTGCTTGGTAGAAATTTCTTTGTCCTTTTTATTGCGACGAATATTGGTAGTCACGGACACCATGTTCAAGAGGTCTTCAACTGCGTCATTAGTTTTCACATTCTGGATAAAGGACGTTAATCCAGAAATGATGATCATTGTAATCATAATGATCACAGTACTCAAGTCCTTTTGATCTGCCGGCACGAAGACGTAGTCGGTGAACAGCGACACCGTTGCTAGCAGCAACAGGACCATTGTGAAAGGAGTGAAGAATGATTCAATGAAGAAATGCAACTTCGTATTGTGCTTCTTGGTTGCAACTTCGTTAAGACCATTCTTCTCCAAACGCTCTTTAGCTTCCGTCGAAGACAGACCGTCTAGCGAACTATGCAGCGTCTTGAGCGCTTCTTCGGGAGTTTGTTGCGCGATTTGCTTAACAAACTCTGTATCGGCCGTCTTCTTATTCATCAGCAACTTGTTTTTTGCCATGTTAATCCCTCTTTCTGATTAAACATGCAAACAAACTAAAAAGGAGCTAATACCAATTAGTATTAACTCCTTATCTAAGCGATTTTTTCTCGTCGTTCAGTTTTGACACTACGTGACGTAAGCACAGGCTAGCTATCTGGATCTCGCCTTATCTCGACAAGAACTATTTTACTCGTTGGCATCTCTGGATGTTTCCGGGCGATAGCTTGTGTTCACGTAGGAGCCTCACCTAACAGTTTATTTGCTTTTTCAATTTTTATTTTTATTATATGTATATTATTTGACAATGCAATTATCTTTACTAAATCGTTAGAAATTGTAAAAGAATTTAAGAAAAGATAAAAAAGCACGTTTAAAATGAACATGTGTTTCTTATAGTGAAATTTGATATACTATTTTACAGACAAGGGTAGATTGCAACTGCCAATGTTTAGTAGTTTTAGCATGACTAACCACCCCTCAACATTTTATAAATTACGGAGGTGAGAGTTATGCATAATTGGATAGTCTGAAGGTCTAGTGCTCCGTGTTAGCTTGGGCTATTGCAATCAGCATCGTTCTAGGTACTCTGGTTAAATTAGCTATTAATTTGGCCATAGCCTACGCAATAACAAAAAAGCTAATCACAAGGATTAGCTAAGCATACAGTTATCTAAAACTACGATTGAAGTCAACGGCTGCAATCCGTTGGCTTCTTTTCATATACAGATTATAACATGAAATATTTGATACTTAAAAACGAAAAGAGCACCTATTGCGAAATTGGCAGTAGATGCTCTTTTGATTTGTGGTTAGAATTTATTTTTTAGTTTGAGCTTATTTTGCTTTCTTCCAAGTACCGATAATTTTACCATTATTACTGTAAACATTAATTCTGTAACTCTTAAGAGTACCGCGCATTACAACGGCTTGTTTCTTAGGGGCCTTACCTACAGAACTTGTTCTTACATAGTATGGATGATCTGGATCACCTGAATCGATCTTGTAATATTCTTGACCGTTAAATTTGTACACACGTCCATTATCAAGAATCTTGACTTTTTGACCTTGAGTCTTAATTTGATATGCACCGTCTTCTTGAACAACATGACCATTTTCATCATAAATGAAGGCATTGTGTACGAAAATCAACTTGTTCAAATTAATTACATTGATCTTTGTGTCATCAGGAACAAATACAGAATTGTTAGTTGTGTTTGAAACATTAGAAGTTTTAATGCTAGTAGTTCCAGCTGTAGTAAGATCAAAGCCAGCACCATCATCTGTACCAGTAGGCTCCTTCCAAGCTGATGGATTGTCTGTTGCAGCTGGATCATCAGTGATATTAATTGTATCTTTTTGCTTTTGGTTTGGATCTACAGTCACCGTATTATGGTGATTATAAATATCAGCTGGGGTAGTTGGAGAAACTTCTTCACGATAACTTGGGTCAGTAGGATCAATTACTAATTCGCCGTTTATTGAATTGCGTTTTCTACCTTGAATCATAGAGATAGGGACTACTTCTTTAGCACCTTTAGAAACCACGAATTTAAATGCGGGTGTAAATCTATCTCTACCCAATTAAAAATTTTTCCATCCGCATTTTTGGCACTTACAATAGTGGGTAAATTACCATATTCATCGGTTTGTTCAATTAATTTACCAGTAGTTTTATCATCTACTACCCTATTAGCAATATCATCAGGGAGATCGCCCCCCATTAGCTTTTTTGCATGATTAATTGGATCACCTTGGGTACCATTAGCTTCACCAGTGGCACCTTGTTGACCGCCTTTGGCATTATTACTTTGAGCTGGTTTTTCCATAGCATCAGCTTTGACAACATTATTATTCATTGCCAAAGGTGCGCAGCCAAAATAGTGCTGACAATAAAAATACCATATCTATATCTTTTTCTCATTTCTTAACTCCCACTAGAATTACTTAATCATTTAAAACACCATTATCGTAATTTCATAACTAAAGGAGTTCAATAGTTTGGTCATATATGCACACAATTTATTAATGCATGATACATATGTAAAGAAAATCATTTACAGCCAGTCGTATATAAATGGCTTCGCCTTTATTTTTTGCACAAAAAAAGATCAGGCTCACTGCCTGATCTGACTTATTGGGTTAGCTGGATTCGAACCAGCGCATGATGGTACCAAAAACCATTGCCTTACCACTTGGCTATAACCCAATCTTCAAACCTTTTACTTGATTGGTTCTATTTGAACGATCTCTCAACCGCTCAACAGTTAATAGTATAGGAGAATGCCAAATAAAATGCAAGTAAAAATTTGAATTTTTTGAATTAATTTTAGTTGTCCAATTTTTCAACTATAAATAATCATAATTAGAATAACTATGATTATCACATTTTATCTACTTTTCTCTTTCACCTTATTCATCAACTCAAAATTATTCGTAAAAATCCCAGCTACACCTAGTTTGAAATACCGCTTCGCAATCCTCGGATTATCCACCGTCCAAATCCGCTGCGTTACCTTACTTGGCAAATAGAAATGCGGATGAATGGCCGCAAAGTGATTTTTCTTCACAAAACGCTCTGGCAAAGCCACCGGCATCTTCGTTAAAAAGCAGTACTGCTGATGCAAATCGATCCGTTGGCAATTTTTCAAGGTCTGGTAATTGAAGGAAGAGAAGATGATGGGATGGACAAAATGATACTTCTTGGCTAATGCTAAAACGATGCCTTCGATTCCAACATCATGAACCTTGTTGGTCTTAAATTCCAGGTTGATATAAATATCCCTATTTTGTAAAACTTCAAACAATTCGCTGAGCATCGGCACCGGCTCACCATTAGCTAAATGAAACTTCCTAAGTTCGCTTATCGTGTAGTCTTTGATAAAACCCGTTCCATCAGTCGTACGGTCGATTTCTTCATCGTGCATCACCACTGGCACCTTGTCCTTAGTCAAATGCACATCGAACTCCACGCCTTCTGCGCCATGCGTCACCGCATAACGGAAGCCTTCAAGTGAATTCTCCGCAAACTTCACCGGCAAGCCGCGGTGAGCAAAAACGATTGTGTTCGTCATAATTTTACCCTCAAAAAAATACCGCCTTGCGGCGGCATCTTTTCTTTATTTATTAATCCAAAACAATAGCACCTTGAGTTGCTAAGACATCTCTTACAAGAGTCTTAACGTCTCTTCTTTCAACCATACCGTCAGTTTCCTCAATGTATTCTTCGTAATGTGGTGTTTGTACGTGGTTGTCGTATGCTTGATCATTTGCATAAACTTCAACAAAATACCATTCATTAGGATTTTCTTTGTTGGTACCGGACATCATAATTTCCATGCCTGGTTCAGAAGCAATACTTGTAGTAATTTCCTTCTTAACTGAGTGAGCAAATGCTTCTTCGTTACCCTTCTTAACTTCAACCTTAACTAAACGCATAACGAAGTTGTCTGCGTAACTGTTCAAAGCCTTTTGGGCATGAGTAGTAATTACTTCTGGCTTCAAATCGATAACTTTCTTGCTAGTAGCAATCTTGTCAATTACTTCAGCAAAGTCATCAGCATGTGAAGCTGCAATGTGTAAATATTCTGCACCCTTGTTGCGGAACAATTCTACTTCGTAATTGTCTTCGCCTTGTGCATCGTCGTGGCCGCTACCAATAAGCAAAGTACCTTCTTCTGCAGGAATTGAATCATGCATATTCTTTTCTGCTTCACGAATATATTCGCTACGATCATTTTCTGCAATATTTAACTTAGTAATTTTAAAAATTGGTGTTTCATCCATTTTTCTTCTAGCCTCGTATCATAATTTTTACACACTTATTATAAGCTAATGTACCAAATTCGAACGACTAATTACCAGTTATTTGATCGATTCGCACATTTTTGGCAGGCCAAACGTTTTCTTCATATTCAACATCATTGCCATCGCTCTTAAGCAAAGCAAATTCGGCATTATGAAAGCCGGTAAACTTGGCACCACCGGCGCGCTCACGGATGTAGTGGCACATGCTGTCGCCGTGACCCACAACCAGGATATTTTCGCCATCCTGGGCATCCCGCAAGATCAAATTCATCCCGCGTTCCATTCGCTCAGTTACTTCACGGTCATCTTCGATCGTGCTGCTGCCAATAAAACGCCTAAATAACGGCCAGAGCAGAATATTTCTACCCTCATAAATGCCGTAGTCTTTTTCTTTTAGTTCCTTCAAGCGATCATATTCCATCTCAGGACCAGCGATAATTTCAAGCGTATCGCTAGCACGCTCCTGCGTAGAACAATATGCCCGATCAAAGCTGATGCCATTTTGCGCAAAATAATCGCGCGTAGCTTCAATTTGCTTAATCCCCAATGGAGTCAAAGCAGAATCGCAACTACCCTGCATCCGATGTTCTTTATTAAATAAAGTTTGTCCATGTCTAACCAAATACAAATTTATTGTCATTTAAAGTTATCCCAAATCTTCTGCGGGCCACACATACTCATCAAAATGAACTTTATCGCCATCAACTGTCAACTTAACAATTGAGGCATTGGCAAAACCAGGAAAGTTAGGATTATCAGTTGCATCCCTAACATATCTAGCCAAAATATCGCCGTGGCCGCAAACAAGTGCGGTTTCACCATCGTCAATGCCATCCATAATTTCCACAACGGCGCGGCGCATGCGAGCTACCACGTCTTCATTTTTTTCCATAGTTGGATCAACATTAGAATTACCGTAGTTCCATGGCAACAAGAATTCATCGCGGCCTTCAAAGATACCGTAGCACTTTTCCCGCAAGTCTTTCAAACGCGTATATGGCATCTTGTGGTCCGTAATAATTTCCAAGGTGTCACATGCTCTTTCTTGTGTTGAAGAAAAAGCTTTATCAAAGTGAGTGTGATGTTTTTGGAAGTAATCGCGCGCCATTTCTACTTGGCGGATACCCTTCTCGTTAAGTGGTGAATCACAACGCCCTTGCACCTTATGGTAGTAATTAAAATAAGTCTGTCCATGACGAACTAGATATAAAGTTTTTGTCACAAAAATTTCCCCCCGTATTTTCACGTTTTCTATATCTTATCAAAAAAGCACGCTTAATGCGTGCTCTTTGGCTATTTTAATGAAAACGCCCGAAAATCCCCGTATTTTAATGCGGGGATGGATAGGGCTTACCGTCTCTAACGGCATTGTAGATCTGGTCATTAATGTACTTTTCTACTACTTCTTTAGACATATTCCCTACGCTACCAAAGTAATAGCTGGGTGACCATAAATGTCCGCCCCACATCTTGTTTTGCTTAATTTCGGGATGATTCTTGAAGAATAAAAAAGCACTTCTTCCTTTGAGTGCTTTGACTACGCTTGAACCTGATTTTGATGGTCTAAAGCTGATAAGCAAATGAATATGTTCAGGCATTACCTCCATTTTTTCAATTTTGATTTGATTATCTTCAGCTATTTGCTTGAGCAGGTCTCGCATTTCTTGAGCCAGGTCTTGGTTAGTAAAGATTTGATTGCGGTATTTAGTACACCAAATTAGATGATAGTGTGCATTATAGACGTAGTGTTTTTCATAGCCTGCGTCTTTTATTTTGTCTCTCTTATTATTCATAGTCTAATATCCTTTCGTCTACTATGTATCTATTTACTGTTGATTATAAGATATACATAGGCTATAATCAAATTACAATAATACAAGGAGGTGAAATACATGAAAAGAATGAGCAGTTTAGCCTATCATTTTGGCGTTAAGCTTCGCTTTTATCCTAGTTCTAAGCAAAAGAAAATCATTAAAC
>NZ_LARO01000114.1:0-1182 GCF_000980505.1 Lactobacillus sp. N54.MGS-719 | reverse complement strand
CGCCGATTGTAAAATCAAATTGAACACTTTAGAAAAATAAAAAGTCCATCTGGACCCGTTTGATAGAATGTAATTACCACAAAACATCTTGAAACGAGGTCACAAATGAACTCTTTACATTCTATCATGCCTAAGCACAAAAAAGGAAAACATTTGTCATTAGAAGAGCGAGTTATTATCCAAACTCGTATCAAAGATGGATTTTCTCTTAGAGCAATTGCTCGTGAGATTGGTTGTTCTCCTTCTACGATTAGCTATGAAATCAAACGTGGTACAGTTTTGCTTTATCACGGTAAACAAAAGCGGTACAAAGCAGAACGTGGAAATGAAGTTTATCAAGCTAACCGACGCCACTGTGGTCGCAAATCAGACTTCTTGAAGAAATCTGACTTTATCAAGTATGTCAATAAGCATTTCTTTGAAGACAATTGGTCACTTGATGTATGTGCCAATCGCTGCTTGGCTGTGGGTGAATTTAGCAGCGACCAGATAGTCTGCACTAGAACTCTATATAACTATATAGATCAAGGCTTGTTGGCTATCAGAAACTCTGATTTGCCTGAGAAGTTAAAGCGTAATACTAAAATTCATCGTGTTCATAAGAACAAGAAGAAATTAGGTCGAAGCATTGAAGAACGCCCTAAAGAGATTAATGATCGAAAAGAGTTTGGTCACTGGGAATGCGACCTAGTCTTAGGACATAAGACTAGAGATGATCAAGTACTGCTAACTTTGTCTGAGCGAATGAGCCGTGAGTTTCTAATCTTGCGTATTCCAGACAAGACAGCTGCCAGTGTTATGAGCGCTTTTCAAATTCTACATAAGCAGTATAGTGAGCACTGGAATGAAATCTTCAAGACAATTACAACTGACAATGGTTCAGAGTTTGCGGATCTTTCCAATCTAGAGGAAGTATCTAATACCTTAGTCTATTACGCCCATCCATATACTTCTTGCGATAAAGGCACTGTTGAAAGACATAATGGGCTCATTCGCAGATTCATTCCTAAGGGTGATTACATCAATAACTATTCTCTTCAGGAAATCATTGACATTGAAACCTGGTGCAATTCGCTACCAAGAAAAATATTGGCATATCATACACCAGATGAAATCTTTGAAAGAGAATTGGATCATATCTATCAAGCAGCTTAAGTGTTCAATTTATTATTGCAATTTACG
>NZ_LARO01000116.1:0-1187 GCF_000980505.1 Lactobacillus sp. N54.MGS-719 | reverse complement strand
CCTGAATTATTGAATAACACTTTTAGCAGCTCACCGAACTAACAATTCTTATAGTAGGTTGAGACGTCTCCGGTACGTTACCACGCCGGTAAAGCATGACTGTGCTTTATGAGGAGGTCTATTTTTGATAGACAATTTGGGTGGTACCGCGGAAAGCTTTCGTCCCTGCACAAGGGATGAAGGCTTTTTTTATACTCAAAAAAGAGCCATAGTCATTTCTTGAAATAAATTCGTAAAAGAGCTAAATTGAGATGTTTTCACTTGAGAAATAGAAAGAAATATTGCCTAAAAGCGAATAAAAACAACAAATTTCTCTACAAATGTATCATTTTAGCTTGGATATAGGTTTAGTTTTGACTTAAAAAAAGGTAGAATAATATTATTATGAAAAAATGGAGGAAAGATATAAACCATGACAGCAATTATTGAATTTAAGCATGTTAATAAGTACTACGGAAAGCTTCATGCATTGAAAGATATTAACTTGAAAATTGATGAAGGCCAAGTGGTTTCAATTATTGGTCCATCAGGCTCTGGTAAGAGTACTTTAATTAGAACGATGAACGGCTTAGAACCAATCAACAGTGGTCAACTTATTGTGACTGGTTATGACTTAGCCGATAAAAAGACAGACATTAACAAGATTCGTAAGAATGTCGGTATGGTGTTCCAACACTTCAATCTTTACAACAACCACACTGTGCTTGAAAATGTTATGCTCGCTCCTAAGATCGTTTTGAAGCGTCCTGACGATGAAAACCGTAAGATTGCTATGCAATATCTTGAAAAAGTTGGTATGGCTGACAAGATTAATTCATACCCACGTCAATTGTCAGGTGGTCAACAACAACGTGTAGCCATCGCTAGATCACTTGCCATGGACCCAAAGGTTATTTTGTTCGACGAACCAACTAGTGCCTTGGACCCAGAAATGATCGAAGAAGTGCTTGAAGTTATGCGCTTCGTTGCCGAACAAGGTATCACAATGGTTGTGGTTACTCACGAAATGGGCTTCGCTAGAAAAGTAAGTAATCGTTTGATCTTCTTAGATCAAGGTCACATTTTGGAAGATCGTAAACCAGGTGAATTTTTCGATCATCCTAATACAGAACGTGCTCGTCAATTTTTAAGCAAGATTATTTCTAAAGACTAGGGTGGCGCGCCATGAAAAAATTTAGAAAATTTCT
>NZ_LARO01000028.1:0-17481 GCF_000980505.1 Lactobacillus sp. N54.MGS-719 | reverse complement strand
TAAGGATCGGGAGTGGACTTGTCCAATTTGTCGAATGCCCCATATTCGTGATTGGAATGCGGCAGTGAACATCTTAGAAAAAGGATTAAGCAAGTGGCAAAATCCTAAAATAAAAAAAGCAGCCTAGAAAGGCTGCAGTCCGTTAGCAACTCGCGGACTTAAAAGGCTTTGGTAATTAGACGACCTCTATCGGCAATAGTCAAAAGACTATTGCTGGTAAGTCAAGTCCGTATCTAAGCAAGTTGGTGTTCTGGTTAGCGCAAGCTAACGAGCCACTAAGCCCTAGACTTCAGTCTAGGGTAGTTGACTTCTAAGGTCTGAAGCTGTTGTTGAATTCTTTACTATCCACAATAAATGATGGCACACTGATGAAGTGCATTGAATATATATTACCGGTTCTTGAAATACTGAAGCCATAATAATTGTAGTCGCCATCATGACGAGAACCTTGGGTGTTGAAGATGTCACCAGCGTGTTCCCATTCACGGTAAAGATTTCTGTCGCCACGTTGAGCTTCACCAGCACCGGCAAAGCCGAAGATCATTTGCTTCAAGCCAAAGTAAATGTCACGTTTCATTTCACCCATTGGCATGGTCTTTTTATTAATGGTAAAACCAGCCATGTCTTCAACGTAGTTGTCATCTAAGTTAAGGCCATTCTTCTTGCAGGCTCTAACGATTCCGGCAACATAGTGACCATTATCTTTGATACTGTGGCCGTGATCTTGATATTCTTTAGCAACATCATCAGCTAACTTTTGTGTACCTTCGCTGTAAACCCATGGACGCAAGCCAAGTTGCCCACGTGCACTGTTAATTACACGCAAAGAGAATTCAGCCAATTCCTTTTTATCTTTAGCTGAAAGATGGTCAGGATCAATCATCTTGTCATCGTCTTTGCTTTCTCCAGCTACGATACGCGAGAAGTTGTTGATCTCCATACCTTCCATAGAAGCCTTAACGAATTCAGGACTTGGGCTACCCTTATATGCATCAAGCAATGCGGAAAGAGTGTAGCCGCTTGGCATCCTGATTGCTGCTTGAGCATAAAGATTAGTTGCTGGAGCTGTATTCTTCACTGTTTTGACATTTCTAGCCAAAATCCAATAAGAGTTGGCATTAAGCTTATAAGCTGAATATTTCTTCTTGCCAATTCTTATATAACCTTTTTTGGAATAAGAATATTTTCTACTGGCGTAAGCGTAGTAATTAGTCTTTTTGCCCTTCGAAGTATAAAGTCGGACTTTCTTACTGCCTTTTACTTGTACTTTACCCTTGGTAGCAGCTTGCACAGTTTGTGGTGTGGCATATTCCGTGACTGCAGTAGCGGAAGTTAGCAAGCAAACACTGGCAAGTAAAGTCATCATTATCTTTTTGAACATATGGTTTACCTCCGTTGTTCCCTGTACACTACCAGTATCCCTTATAACTTATATGGTTATTATAGCAAAAAAGGCGCGCAACTTGAATGTAAGCGCGTGCCTTTTAGCCGTTATTAAATTGTTATTTTCGAGGCTGCTTATTAGTACCAACCGTTTGCTTGCCAGAATGACTTAGCAGCTGACCATGAACCGTAACGACTCTTTACGTAGTTGTCAGCAACTCTTTCTTGGTTGGCAGCTGAGTAGTCACCGTTCAAGTATGAAGCTGAAAGTTGGTATTTACCTACGTATTGACCGTTAGAAGCACTGTATGAGCCACCTGATTCACGGTTAGCAATCCAAGCCTTAGCACTTGCTTCTGAGCCTGATGCGTTTGAAGTGTATGATGAAGCGCTAGTATTTGAAGCAGTTTGAGTGTTTTGAGTTTGTGATTGTGCTGGAGCTTGAGTTGAAGCTTGAGTGTTTTGAGTTTGTGATTGTGCTGGAGCTTGAGTTGAAGCTTGAGCAGTAGTTTGAGTTTGGGGAGCAACTGCGTGGTAACCAATAGTTACGTACTTAGCACGAACCCATTGGTTCTTACCTAAGTCGTACCACTTGTGGCCCTTTGAATCGTAAGCAGTCTTGATAACTTTCCATGAAGTGTTGCTTGCTAAAATTTGACCAGTTGCTACTGGGTTTTCATAGTTGTTGTATACGTTGATTGAGTTATTTGAAACGTAGTTTACAGTTACTACACTTGCATCGTTTTGGACAATAGCAGCTTGTGCAGTGTTTGAACCTGCGTTGTTTGCTACTACTAAACCTGTAACTGACATAGCAGCTACTGCAATTGACTTAACTAAGATAGATTTGATTTTCAAAAAAATTCTCTCCTTAAAGTTTAAAAAGTAAATAATAAGTAACGAATTTTCACTTATTCGTCTGTCTCATTCAATTGACAAGTTATATACTACAGTGCTTTCGTTGCAGAACCATAACAGGAATATCACTCGCTTATTAAGAAAGTATTACTGAATGTGTCACCTTTGTAACATTTGTAATATTTATGTAAATTATTTTTGATGATGCAAAATGTTGTTATGTCAACGTTTTAACCCACTTTTTACTTTTTATTTGCTATGTGCAAAAGCATGTTCGCTCTTAACACTCTGAAACATTTCTGCAAAAACTATTACAGAAAAAAAGATCAATGTTATCCATTGACCTTTTTCTACCTATTAATAATGTAATTATTACCTATTTATAGAACGCGCCATTCTTGAAATAGTATGATTCAAGCCGCGAATTGTTTTACTTAATTCAAAGATAGTCTCTGTTGGAGACAACACGCCCCATGCGGCGTCCCCGATATGTTGGATATCGACATCTTGTTTTTAAGCGCAATCTCGCGAATCACGTCCTTGCCAGAACTCTCCTGACTAGTACCAATCGTACTCATTACCAAGCCATCATGTTGATGAACGATTTTGACAATCTTAATCAACTCATCGCTAGTAAATCCTGGCACAGTGCCTACTGCAGGTACCAAAATCACATCGGCTCCTGCATCGATCATTGCCTTCACAGACTCTTCATCTGCTACTGGCTCATCAACACCAGCACCATGCATTTTACCTGCAATAATCATGCCGGAGAAATTCTCTTTAGCAGTTCTGACAGCTTGCACAATCATCTTGTTGGTAACGCCGCTGCCCCTGGATAGCAGACAAAGTTAAAACCTAACTCTTCTGCGCGTCGCATTGATTCAGCCGTCGCAATTCTGCCTTTAGGCAATTCAAACTTGGCTGATTCCATTTTGACATCTGGATCAACTGGCTCCAAATTAACACCGATTGGTCTGCCAGTAAGTTCTTTCAACCTCTTGACAGTGTCTTTTGCGTCCTTAACTTCCAGACCGCTAACTTTAGGCTCAAACACATCAAATAAGTTAAGCAAAATCAGGTCCGCACCAAAGGCAGCCGCAATTTCTGACATCGTTAAGCCATCAATGGCAGGTTGAATTACTACGTTTTCGCTTAAAACGGTCCGGCCTTCGCTAGCCTTAATGCTTTGCTTAAGCTCGTCACCGTTCATTTTTAACAATTCACTAGAATTTACACTAATTAATCTTGTTATCATTATTTAGCCCTATTTTCTTCCATAAGTTGACGCTTGTTCAATGCGGACATGAATGGCATGTAAATTAAAACGTCTAATACAATATTGATCAGCTGTAAAATTGATCCTGCGATACTACCAGTTGCCAAGAATCCAGAAATAAGTGGTGGCATAGTCCAAGTAATAACAGTACCGTTACATAATGGAACTAAGCCCAAGTTCATTGCAATGTAAGTAGTAATTGCGTTGATCATTGGTGCAAGAATAAATGGAATAATCAACATCAAGTTCATAACAACTGGCAAACCAAACATGGTTGGTTCGTTAATGTTGAATAAACCAGGAACAATAGTCAATGGTGCTAAAACTTCACTTTGCTTACTTGCGCGTTTACGCCATACCAACTAACCGATGCAAAGTACCAAACCGATGGTGGCACCACCACCCATGTAAACGAAGTTGTCGATGAATGGTTGAGTAATAATGTGACCGCCGTGGGCTAAGTCCAAAGATAATTGCAACGAACAAGCCTCTACTACCTAAGTAGGTGTAAGGGAATCATTCTACAGGAACCTTGTCGCCACTCATAATACTTGGTGTCAAAATAAAGAATACTGATGCGGAAATAATATCAGCTGAAACACCATCAGTCTTACGTTGGTTGGCATAACTCCATGCAATACCAAATGCGGCAATAAGACCCATGATCCCGAAGGAACCATTAGTAATTTTAGCTAAGATTTGTGCGATGCTCACACCATGCACTGCTGTCTTGGCTAGCCAATCTGACCAACCTGGTGCAGGGAATGAGTTAATGATCATGAATAATGATCCAACGATAATTAACGGCATAGCCATTGCGATACCGTCACGAACCGCGATTAACGGTTTGAAGTTACCTATTTTAGCAGCTACAGGCATAATGTGTTTGTTAACAAACGCAGTTAAGCCCCCATATTTCTTATCAGCCATAATAATTCCTCTTCCATATACTACAAAAAACAGAGCTCTTACATTATTCTTTGATATATACCTTTGTGACACTGCAATACAATGAAAGCGCTTAATTTACCAGTATTTTTTTAAAAAGTTTTTGAGAATATTTTCATCTTTGCAGCAATTGGCTTAAGTGCTATAGTTAAGGTGTATTTTCAAATAAAAGCGAGGAATAAAAATTATGAGTAAATATGTTGTTACATTAAACGAAGAAGATTTACAAATGATCAAGGATTGTCACTCAAAGAACCCTTCAATCATGAAAGCCATGAACGAAGCTAAGAAAGTCGAAGACTAATAAAATTTTTTGGATCTCTAAATCAAAAAAGACCGAAATTCTAATCGAATTTCGATCTTTTTATTTTTGCTTATTTTTCTTTATTTTTTTATTCTTCTACTTCAGTTCCTTGCGGATCGTTATAGTTATAAACCTTTACGACGTCGCCTTTACCGTCTAAAACGACGACGTTGCCGTCATTATGTGGATAAATTAACGGATCAGAGTGCGAGCCACCATCCGTAAAGACGCGAGCAGGTTCGCCCGGATATTGCATCTTTCTCACAATACAATGATCTGGCGACAAGCGATTCATCAAGCGACCATCGTCAAACACGCCTTCTAGTCCACAAGTTGGCGTATGACCCACGACGATTGTCTTCTTGGTCTTATTATGAGCGATCTTTTTATTTAAAGTGTCGGAATACCAAAATCTTTCTCTGGCCCAGATGCGGTAAAAGTCATAATCGATCTTAAAGCCATGATCAACACTATTATATGTAGCCGGATCATTATACTTTTCATCCGGTCTTACGCCGCCGTGAACGAACACGATGTTGGGCGTTTCATACATGATCGGGCATCCCGTCAAAAAGCGATAATACCTGCTTGCGCGCAATTCTTCTGGCGTAGCAACTTCACCCGACAATTGTCTTAACGTATCACTACCACCATTAAAGAACCAGATCCCATCTTGATGTTCACGTTCATTGGCATAATTAAGCAGCATTTGTTCATGGTTGCCCAATAAAACAATGGCACCTTCACTTTTTTGTTCAATTAAATAGTCCAGCACTTCCTTTACGCTGTCGCGACCATCGATGTAATCACCACCGGTAACCAGCTGAGCATATGGGAAGTCTTTTTTGGCTTGTTCAATTAGACCCAGCGTCTCATGATTGCCATGAATATCAGAAATAAAAATATAGTTTTCCTTCACTCGATCGTCTGCCAACGTGTTGTTAATAATCTTTTGGGTCATTTTGCTCTTCTTTATTTCTTTTCTTTAATAATATAAATTGGTCTTCGCTTAACTTGCAAATATATTCGGCCAATATAGCGACCTACCAGTCCTATGCATAATAATTGTAAACCACCGATTAAGAGAATGATACAAACAAGTGATGACCAACCATTAATAGCATATTGTGGGAAAATCCAGTGCCTTACTACAATAAAAATGATGGCAAAAAATGAAACGATAAATGAAACAAAGCCTAGCCACAGAGTGATGTTTAGTGGTGCTTGAGAAAAGTCGGAAATTCCATCCATCGCATATTTGAATAGTTGCCAAATGGTCCAATCGCTCTTGCCGGCAACACGTTGCACATTGCTGTAGCTGAGGTACTTCGTGTTAAAGCCAACCCAGCTAAAAATTCCTTTTGAAAAGCGGCTGTATTCGGACATCGATAGGACTGCATCAACGACTTGGCGCGTCATCATGCGGTAGTCGCGCACGCCTGGTACCAATTTTGTCTCCGAAATTTTGTTGGCCACCTTATAAAACATGTTGCTCAGCCAGGACTTCAGCTTGCTTTCACCATTGCGGTCCACTCGGCGGCAGCCAACCATATCCCATTCTCCGGTCTTGATCAAATAATACATTTCAATCAATAATTCGGGTGGATCCTGCAGATCGGCATCCATCACGACCACCAAGTCACCAGTTGCGGCTTGCAGACCGGCATAAAGGGCCGCCTCTTTACCAAAGTTTCTCGAAAAAGAAATGTAGTGAACGTGTTCCTTATCTTCTTGTTGGATTTTTTTCAATTCTTTCAGTGTATCGTCGCTTGAACCATCATTGACAAAAATATATTCCGGCTCAACCGGTATTTTTTTGACGATCTTTTTGACCGCTGGATAAAACAGCGGCAATGATTCCTGTTCGTTATAGCAAGGAACAATAATTGATAATTTCTTCATTAATTAACGTTTTTCTTCCTTATACATTTTTATTGCATCCCGCCTTCATTCCATGCGTCTTGCAAAATCTCAGTGAAATGCTTTACTTCGTTTTCGTCAAAAATAATCAACAGACCATTTCTGACGATATCCATCTTTTCATCCCCATTGATGCTAAGTTCCAAACTAGAAATAAACAATCCTTCCTCGTCTGGTGCCTTCATTAAGACATACTTAGCTTCGTAGGGCTGAGCTTGACTATCATCCACATATTTTAAAGCAATTCTATCAAGCATTTGTTGCGAAAAGTTAAAGGTTTGGATATTATTTTAGCTTTCCTTTTTTATTACTATTTTCAATACATAATTACATTATAAGGCATAGTTTGAGCAAAGTTTCACAAAACTGACTATAATAAATGTGTGAAAAGAAGTGACTATGATGTTTAACAAAGAAAACGCAATTGATGCTTCTAAATTACACGTTGATTCTTTCAAGTATCAATCAACTGAAGATATGCCAAATGAGATCTATGAAGAATGGCAAGAAAAGCACATGAACGCCAAGCTCTTCAGTCTGCAGTTCCGCAACATCGGTCAAAGTGCTGAGTGGCAGGAAATGATCATCATCTGGGCAGATAAATTATAATAAGAACTCTAATGAAAGCCCTTAAAGGGGCTTTTTTTGACGATTTTTTAAGGGCGGTGCTAAGATTGAAGTTGAGACGATCGACGAATGAAGAAAACTTACTTATATACATTTTTAGGAATAACTTTAAACGCAATTGAAAACTCGATGACCATTGTCACTAACTTGGGGAGTATCCTTTGGCCAGCTTCCATTGTTAATATGATGCACGCATTCGGTTGGACAATGTGTGCTTCAATTTTTACTGAGGGAATTGTGATCAGCTTTTTGACCATGATTCTTGAAAGAAGAATGTCATGGAAGCAGTGGCGCAAAGAACTGATCTTTTTGACTCCTTACAGTGTACTGATGCAGGCCTTTGCGACGGTCTGGCGCTGGTGGGGTATTGATAAACTGGACTTCATCCCCCGCTTTGGCGTCGACATCTTGGGCTTACTTATTTCGTTTACAGGTTTAGCCATGTATTCTGAGTGTGCTCGGTGCTTTCACCCACATGATGCTTTGTCATCCTGTTTGAAGAGTCGCTAGAGTCCTAAGATGATGAAGCTCTTTAACATCATCGCTCCTTTGATTGTAATTGGAATTTGTTTCTTCAGGAATCACACAGTTTATGCATTGCACATCGGTACTTTGGTCGGTTTATTAATTCAGAACCGCTTCACTTCATTCTGTCAGATCGCTTATGAAAAATATTTACATGTTTAATTAAAAAAGACACGTGAAATCACCAATGTCATTAATTTAAGACATTGACACTCAATACCCTTTTTGCGTACAACAAATAAGCCTTTTTATAATATTGGAATTTTTAATTAGGCTACACAATATAAGAAGCAAACTGGTGCCTTAACTTTAATATAGCGTTTGTCTTTTCGTCCAGGTCTGACTGGCACAGTGTATCGACTGATCCTATGTAAAATTTTAAGAAAAGTAGTATCAGTTGAAGAGTATTATATTGTTTATGAATAATCCTGCAGGACATTTTAAAATTTATGATATAAGCATACTTGCAATGTCATTGTGGCACATAAGCTTGAACATTAATCTGACTGACTGTATTAAACATAATCATATGAGCATAGATTTGGCGATTCAGGTTAGTTAGAAGCACTTCCCACTCATCTTTACCTGTGTCTGGATCACTAATTCTTACTTTGCAAGCACGAAATTTCACAGTACACAGCTTTTCAAAGTCCCAGCTTACATCTTGAGTATTCTTTGAAAAGTATTTCTTGTAATGATGTCTATAATGCAGTATTAAATGTATTTTTTCGGTATTTTATGCTTCATGTAATAGCTACCTGAAATAGTCACCTTGCAAGAAATATCACGATCGCATTCACAATCAGGCAGAGCTCGAATTTCTTTCATTGCCCCTTGTCCCGTTTTAGTGCGGACAACGTAAAAACAATTATTTAGACGATTACAATTTTCAATTAAATTAAAGCTGGTATACCCACGGTCCATCATGACAATATACTGGCCAACATTTAAATGCTTAAGCAATTGTACAGCTGCAGTTTTTTCATCATAATACGACCTTTCCTAAAAACGTATTTGAAAAGACCGAAACATATAAACAAAAAGAACCGAATCAAAATAATTCGGTTCTTAAAGTCAAGCTTTAGTCAATGTCTTAACTTAATGACATTGATGCTGCTGATAAAACAGATAGTCCTGATAATAGATATGTAACTAATCGGCCTAATGCGGAATCAGGTATCATCAAATCTGAACCTGCTAGAACTATCGAATTAGATACTCCAACCAGCTCTTCAGAAAATAAAGCAATAGAAATATCTGAGAGGGATGCACTAATCAATGAAAGCAGAAGTACGGAACATCAATTAACGCTAGAAGACATCCAAAATTCAGTAGATGTTCAAACTTTGTTAAACCAAACTCATGCTTTGATGGAAATTACAAAGAATATCAGCATTAAACAATTAAGACTCACCAACATTACAGACAGAAGTAAGGTTAAGCATATGCCGATTGATAATGCTTTATTGCATACCCTTGGGAGTATTATCATTGGTAAAAATCTTGATCTGATCTTCATATTTAGAGACGGGAATGTAATATCAATGTGTCCTGAAAGTTGGCTTCAGGTTCAACAACCTGATCAATTAAAAAAGAACTTTGAATGGACGTATTCAGAATGGACGCAGCTTTGGATGAAATACGTTCCGATTATTTAAAATCAAGAATTAAACCTTTTTGTTCCAAAACAATTTTAAATATTAAGTAAATGGTTAATTAGATTCAGAGCTTTGTAATTATGTGGAGAAAAGATTATGAATAGCAATTAATCCTTTTTAACATTAGCAACTTTGACATATTTATTGTTACCAATGCGATAGAACTTTTTACCTTTGATAGTAACAATCTTATCATTATCCAGTGCTAAGATTGTGCTCTTCTTCTTTAGAACAATATGCTTGTGACCTTTCTTAATGGCCTTACCGCTCTTTGTGTAAACAAAAGCGTTATGGATCAAAACTTTGCGTTTCAAAGTATTATTAACTTTGACGTATTCATTTTCTCCAATTTGGTAGAATTTCTTACCGTTGAAGGTAAAGATTTGACCATTGTTCATAGCATGAATAGTTTTACCCAATTTAAGGACAATGTTCTTACCATTTTCTTTAAGAGTAGTAATTCCATCATTTTGATAGATATAAACATTATGAGTCAAAACAATATCAAGAGCTGGTAAAAGCTTATCAGTATCACCATTGCCTTGAATTTGTGATGAATCAGCTGAACCAGTATTACCAGTATCACTAGGGGTTTCTGGGGTTACTGGAGTTTCATCTGGAACTACAGCAATCAACGTGCTAAGTGGCATCAATGTTGTAGTCTTGCCTAAGACAACATTTCCATCGCTGTCTAGCAACTTATCAGCTTTAGACAAATCAACATCATTCAATTCAGCATTACTATCGTTAACATTAAATACTACATAAAGTGTCTTGCCATCTTCTTTGTAAGCGAAAGTAAAGATACCACCTTCACCAGCATTGACTGTCTTTACTGTCTTAGCGATTTCATCATAATTGTTCAATCTTAAGGCAGGTTGACTCTTACGTACATTAACTAATTCTTTGAAGTAGTTAACAAGATCCTGATTGTCTTTGACACGTTTCCAATTAATTTCGTTGACTTCAATTGGTGCATTGTAACTATTATTGTTACCATCTTTAGTTCTTAAAGCTTCTTGGCCGCCATAAACAAATGGCACACCTTCTGCTAACATGATCATTGACGTTGCTAATTTATCACGCTTAATAATATTAGCTTCAGATTCATCAGGTAAAGCCCACTTCAACAAGTCATACAAAGTACGGTTATCGTGACAAGCAACATAGTTGATAGTTTGACTTGGTGATTGGTATGGGTGAATCTGCCAAGTAACACCAGGAATTGCTAAGTCCTTACCGCCCAAGTAGCTGGCAATAAACTTCTTAGCATCAGCTTCATACTTTTCTTCTTTTCCATCACCGATAACCAAACCTGGAGCGTAATTTGGTTCATCAGATCTTACTGAGTTTCTAATATCATCACTGAAGAAGCCAATTGAAGGGATTTTATCTGCGTTGTATTGACCAGCACCGATCTCACGCTTGGTGGTTCTCATATCCCAGCCTTCACCATAAAGAAGCATACCAGGATCAATCTGATTTAATTCATCCCGAATATCATTCATGGTAGTAGTATCAAGCAATGACATAATATCAAAGCGGAAGCCATCAATGTTGTAGTTTTTAGCCCAGTATTTAACTGAATCCAGGATATACTTTCTCATCATCAGACGTTCACTGGCAGTATCATTACCACAACCACTATCAGCTACCATATTGTTATCATCATCGTATTCGAAGTAATAACCTGGAACTGTCTTTTGCAAGGCCTGGTCGTTTGGTGAGTATACGTGGTTGTAAACAACATCCATGATTACTCTAATACCAGCCTTGTGCAAACCGTTGATCATTTCTTTCATTTCCATGATTCTTGCGGTTGGATCAGCTGCGTTGCTTGAATAGCTTCCTTCTGGAACATTATAGTTCTTAGGATCATAACCCCAATTATAAGTTCCATCATTCTTAGTTTCATCAATACTTGCGAAGTCAAACATTGGCATAATTTGAACATGAGTAATGCCTAATGACTTCAAGTAATTCAAACCAGTGACATTGCCATCAGGAGTTATGCCTGATTCAATCATGCCTAAATATTTACCTTTATCTTTAATACCTGAGTTTGGATCACTCGTAAAGTCACGAATGCTGGTTTCATAGATAATTGCATCAGTTGGGCTTGAGAATGAAGGCATTCTATTAAAGTCATCTGGTTTAATTGCATCATAATCTTCAATAACTGAACGATCACCATTGATGGTTACTGCCTTTGAGTATGGATCATTACTTTTAGTCTCGCTACCATCACCGAAGGTTAAGCTGTAATCATATGCCCAATTCTTGTAATTACCTGGAAGAGATACTGACCAAACGCCCTTATCACCACGAGTCATGACAAATGTCTTAGTTGCAGTTGAGTCATTATCTAATGAGTCATATAAGTTCAAAACAACTTTCTTAGCTGTTGGTGCCCAAAGTTTAATTTGGGTTTGTGCTTGAGTGTAAGTTGCACCTAAATCATCGCCGCCATAGTAATATTTGGCATCGAATTCATCAGATCTGACGTATTTGCCAATATCGATAGACCTAAAGTTGTTGTAAATTCCAATTTGATTATTAGTTAAAATATCAAGATCTTTAGCTGTGGTAATCTTAAATTCTTTACTCTTGCCATCCTGATCAGCGTCAACTGCGGATACATCAACAACTTTATTATCATTCATTTGTAAGATGGCTTTAGCTTCATCTGCGGTCATCTTTTTAGCAGTCTTTATATCTACTGTATTGCGTGATTCCATTGAAGCTGAAGCTAAGCTTTCTGGTGCTAAAGCAAAGCTTGGTGTGTAGTAAGCCGTTGTATCTTTATTTACTAAATAAATATCAGTAGTTCCATCACCTGGAAGTGGAGTAAATTCTCTAGTCTCAGTATCACTACCAATTGGTGAAACATAAATCTTGCTAAATGTTTGGCCCGTCAAATCAAAGTCACCAATTTCATCATCATCGTCTTCCTTCGATAATGATACTGCCTTTTTACTTTGATCAGTATCAGTCCAGTAATTAAGACTTGTTGCATCAGTATTACCATGATAATGAACTTTTATTTTAGCTGAATTATAGCTTGGAGTTACATCCTGACTATCATCAGAACCTTCTTTGTACCAAACTTCAGCCTTACCATTATCGTCAACAGTCAATGAACGGTCGGCACCTGTACCATCTTTATCCCAGGAGTCTGTACCTTTAATCAAAACTCCTACTTTTTGTTCATCATTATCGACTGTAATGTTGGCATAATAACCATAATTATCCTGGCCGTCCCAATTATATTGAACACCAGTACTGTTTGGATTCTTGCCCCATACATAAGGTACCCATTTAGTACCATCACCTTTATAGTGAACAACAACTTTAGTTGTGTTCTTTACCGTTTCTGGATCAGATTGAGGTGTTGCAGAAGCTGAATCATTACTTTTTGCATTTGCTGCTGGTTGCGCATTATTTTGCTTAGTTGCAGTAGGTGTAGCTTGATTATCTACATCTTTTGTTTTATCTTGGTTATTAGCCGTTGCAGGATCTGTATTTTGCTGTGTTTGTTCGGTGTTATTTGCTGCTTGATTTGCGTCAACTTCAGCGGCTTTAACATTGTTAGTCCAAGTTGCACCAAGCCAAAGGCTCAAAATGGCTGATGCACAAACAAATACGCATTTACTTCTACTGTAACGGTTTTTATTTTTATTCATTATAGCTTTCTCCTATTTGAATATTTCAGAACAAGCGTATATTAAAGCGCTTTCATTAGCAATAGCGAATGTGTATGTTACCGCTAACAATTTTGATTGTTAATCTGTATTTGTACATATGAAAAACCGGATTTATTTTAATTGTTTTTATATTTCAAAAAGAAAAAGGTGGATTTATCAGCATCTAAATGAAGTGAGACCTAAAAGTGAGACACTTTTAGGTCTTTACTATGTCTAAATTTAATAAAGAACAGAAAATAGAAATTTATCGTAAATGGAAAGATGAGAATATCTCAATAAGTCAATTGTTTAAAGCATATAAAATGAACTTAGCTAATTTAGATTGATTGATATGCATGGAACGGATATTTTAAATACTGGAAAGCAGGTTTATTCTAAAAAATTTAAAGAGCAAGCAATTGAACAAGCTATCTTTGGTACTAAGTCATATGTTCAATTATCGCTAGAATTAGGCTTCAAAAGCATTGCCATGCTTAACAAATGGCTTAGATAGAGAACACAAAGAAAACGGGTATAATGTCATTATCAAACAGAAAGGACGCCCTGCCCGTGATCAAAGAGAGTCAAAAATCACGCAAGGAATTGGAGAAAGAGATCCAAAAGCTGAAAGAAGAAAACTTGCGATTGCGTATTGTGAACGAATACGTAAAAAAACTGAAGGCTTTGGATCAAGACAAAGATCGAGAGAAATAGCTAAGGCAATTACTGATCTAAGGCATGAATTTAAGGTTAGCTTGAACTATGTCTTAGATGCAATTGCAGAGCATCCAGAGCTGCCTACGATTGCCAGAAGTTCTTACTATAAAATAATTAAACGAAAGCCTAAGAAGCCCAAGCGTTCCAAACTTATTGCAAGGATCAAGGAAATATTTAATCGTCACAAAGGACGCTATGGCTATCGTCGAGTGGCACTCCAGTTAATAAAAGAAGGCTGGAATATTACTGAGAAAACAGTCCGTTACTGGATGCATAAATTGGGTCTTAAAGGTATCAGACGCAACAAGCGTAAGTATTCAAGCTACAAGGGAACTATTGGCAAGATAGCCCCTAATTTAATTCGTCGTGATTTCTTTGCACCAATGCCCAGCATGAAATGGTACACTGACATTACTGAATTTCATCTCAATGGTGAAAAGCTTTATCTATCACCTATTTTGGATGGTTGTGGAGGCGATATAGTCTCTTACACTATTTCCAAACATCCAGACATGGAGTTAGTAATGACAATGCTTGATAAGGCTTTTGCCAAGGAAACGGCTCTTAATAATTGCATCTTTCATACTGATCAGGGCTGTCAATACCAAAGTCCAAGATATCAGCGTGCTTTAAAGCTTCATGGTATTACTCAAGGCATGTCTAGAAAAGGTAATTCCATGGATGATGGGCTAATAGAAAACTTCTTTGACTTGCTCAAAACAGAAATGTTCTATGATCAAGAATACAAGTACCATAGTCTTCAAGAATTAGCTCAAGCAATCGAAGAATATATCGAATACTATAACGAAGAAAGGATAAAGAGCAGATTAAAAGGCTTAACTCCGAAAGAATATCGGAATCAAGCCTCTATTAATCCTGTATTTTAAACTGTCTAATTTTTAGGTCTCAGTTCATCATTACAGGCCTTTTTTGTTAGTACTCTGATGCTGAATGCCAGAATCGAACTGGCGACCTTCTCTTTACGAGGGAGATGCTCTACCAACTGAGCTAATTCAGCGAACCAACCACATAACACTAGAATTATACCAAAACTAGCGCCAGTTGGCAAAAAAATGCTAGGAGATGAACTCACGAATTTTAATCAACAAATCCTCAATTTCTTTCTCGCTGATCTTTCTATCTTCTTTAATAAAAGTGATAAAACTATCAACATATAAAGTGGCCAGCATATCCTGCTGGAAAGAAGTCAAAGCTTCACCAGTTATTTCCTGATACTTATCAATTAACATTTTTCTTAAATCACGCTTTAAGCAAATTCTACCAGTGTCAATCTTAAGCAAGCTCAAAACTTCCAGACGATGTTCTTTCAAATATGGCAAATTACCTTGATAAATCTTCTCCAATTTTTCCAAAGCAAAGGAGTTGTCGCCCTCTAGTCTCTCAACCAAGATTGTCTTATACACCTGGAGAAATTCCTTATTCATCTTATCAAGCAAGTCATATTTATCCACAAAATGGAGATAAAAAGTCTGACGATCAATCCCGGCTTTTCTAGCTATTTCACTAACCTTGATCTTCTCAAAAGGCTTTTCTTGCAATAAGTCTACAAATGCTTTTTTGATGTTCGCTACTGAACGAATGCTTCTTAAATCTTGTTTCATCATTACACCACAAAAGTCCCCATAACTATATCGGTTATGGAGACTCCATTCTATTCATAATAGTGTGTTAGTTTTTCAGTTAATTTATTAGTTTATTTAAATTTAGTTTGCTTTACGATAACCGAAGTAGAATTGCAAAATGGCAATGACCACGTTGACCCAGTTAACAACTAAGAACCAAGTTGCTAATGTACCAGCTGGGTGACTTACACCATAGAATACCCAGAAGCCGACAATTACGGCAACTACATTAATCCATGCGAAAGTCTTTTGCAACTTTTGGTCATCAAGTTTGAACCACATCCAAATACCATTGATTAACAGCCAAATAAGCAAAATCCAAAAAATAGCATTAAACATAAACCTATCTCTCCTTTCAATGTACGCATATATTATATTTTTCAACTAGGCTTATAAGCAATAGCCAATAAATATACAAACGTCAACTATTTGACAAAAAGAGATAAAGTGTCAATTTTTTTTGCTACTTCCAGTCTAAACAGAGACCTTGTTTGTGAAGTTCTTTTGATAATTGATCACGGTCAGTTTCGTGATTATTAAGCTTGGCACCAGTGATTTGCTTGGTGAAAGAATCGATTCTGCGGTTGGCATCCCGCAAATCGTAATAAGTAGTGACCACTTGGTCGTAGTCCTTAAGCTCCTTAACATTGAAATCTTTATTGTATTTGCCTTCAAAGCAAGTGAACTTGTATGGCAAACGTGGCTTCAATTGTGGCTTTTGATCAGGCACACCTACTTGCATCCCCAACACTGGAAAAGTCAACTCAGGCAAATCAAGCGTCTTAAGCAAATCCAACGGATGATCGTTAACCGTACCAAGTGGCACATAGCCTAAGCCCATACTTTCTACCGCATTAGCGACATTTTGAAAAGCAAGCAGCGTATCTTCCATCGCTTGGAAAAAGATATCAGTCGTGTGAACACGGCCGTCGTCTTTGTCAAGTTGCTTTCTAATTTGTTGGTTACGGTACAAGTCAACGATAAAAATAAACAAATCGCCTTCTGCACCAACATATTTTTGGTTACATAACTTTTGAATTCTCTTCTTTTCTTCAGGATCGGTAACGTGCAGTAAGCTAGCATTTTGCATAAACATGCTGGTTGGAGTTTGACCAAAAACTGAGTACAAAGTTTCCAGTTGTTCTTTAGTCAAAGTTTGATCTTTAAATTTTCTAATAGAACGGTGATTTAGTTGTGTATCGATAGTTTCGTTATGAATCATTTTCGTCCTTCTTACTATTAATTAGTAAGTCCATTATAGCAAAAATAAAGGCACACAGGAAATATACTTCTGTGTGCCTTCATGCTTATTTACCTTCATTTTCAAGATTGTTGATTGCAGTTTCAACCAATGCGTATGCTTGGTGAGCTTGGTTCTTTGCTTGAACATATTCGTTCAAGTTGTCGTCACCGTTAGTAAGCACACGTGCAAATGAGATTTGTTCAGCCATCAAGAAGTTGAATAATGAATCCCACTTCTTGTCTTCAAACTTGATTTCCTTAGCGGAAATTCTAGGCATCATTTCACGGGTAGTGTTAAATGCCTTTTCCAAAATTTGTTCATCTGCGTCGGTCAAATCACGCACATTGTATGCTTGGTGAATTTGGTGAACCTTCAAGAGTTCTTTTAACAAAGTTCTTGCTTGTGCATCTTTAGAAACTGATTGGTTAATTTTTAAAGTCATGTTACCTACTCTTTTCTTTTTTTAGTTAATATTATACCAAATTGTCTTTGACCATTTGCTTAACGCAGCGTTTCATTTCTTTGATATCAAGAATACTGTAGGCAAATTCTTTTCTGAGCAGTTCCTTGGGCAAATATTGATCGTACTTATCGATTCCCGGCACTTCATTTGGGTAAACTAATTCTAGCGGTTCAAAATCTTTTGTTGCTTCTTCACCGATAATGTGCCAAAATTCTTGTTCATCCGCATCC
>NZ_LARO01000001.1:0-70407 GCF_000980505.1 Lactobacillus sp. N54.MGS-719 | reverse complement strand
ATTAAAGAAAAAGCATCAGACTACTATTTAGCAGCCTAATGCCTTTCCCTATTATTTAATTTTTAATTGACTTTTATCAACACCATTTGACAAAGAGCCGATTTAGTAGGATTTCTTAATTTCTGAGTTTTTTCCCAGACACTTTCCATTTACTCTTCATCAACAGGATTGACAAAGAGCCCAAAAAATCCATCACCCACCTCAGGTGATAGATTAAGTTTTAATATAAAAGATTGTTATGAATTAATATCATATTATAATGTCTTGCTTAATTCCTTAATGTACTTGCGTAAGGCATCACGCGTTTCAGGGTGCTTCAAACCATATTGAATGGAAGTTTCAAGATAGCCTTCCTTATTACCAACATCAAAACGTTGACCTTTAAAGACTTGAGCAAATACACGTTGTGTCTTATTCATTGTATCAATGGCGTCAGTTAATTGAACTTCACCACCACGACCTGGCTTTTGATATTCCAAAATGTCAAAAATTTCAGGCGTTAATAAGTAACGACCGATTATTGCAAGATCACTTGGAGCTTTATCAACATCTGGCTTTTCCACAAAACTCTTTACATTGTACAAGTCATCGGCAATCTTACCATCCGGTGCAATTACACCATACTTAGAAACTTCCTTGTGTGGTACTTTCATAACGGCAATAGTTGAAGCATGAGTCTTGTCGTAATCGTTAATTAACTGCTTAGTCAAAGGAACTTTATCCTTCATTAAATCATCGCCAAGCATAATTACAAATGGTTCACCAGCAACGAAACTACGGGCACGATAAACAGCATCACCTAAACCTGCTGGGTGTGGTTGACGTGTGTAGTATAAGTTCACGCCTAAATTCGTAATTCCTTGTGTTAACTTTAACAGTTCTGACTTGCCAGTCTTTTCCAAATCTTGCTCCAATTCAGGATTTGAATCAAAATGATTTTCAATTGCTTGTTTATTCTTACCAGTAACAATTAAGATATCTTCGATTCCTGAAGCCTTAGCTTCTTCCACGATAAATTGAATCGTTGGCTTGTCAACAATTGGCAACATTTCCTTAGGCAATGCCTTAGTTGCTGGCAAAAATCTAGTGCCTAATCCTGCTGCAGGGATAATCGCTTTTCTTACTTTCATACTTTCTATACCTTCTCCAAAGATTATAATTAAATATATTTTAAAATATTCTTTAAAATTTTACTCGTTTTCTGCAGATTTGCAAATTAGAATACCACTGAATTTTATTTTTTATTAGTTTGCATTCCTACACTCAAAGGTATAATAAAAATCCTCAGCTGATTATCAACCAACTAAGGAATAAAAGCTTTATGCGATTTTACTGTCTACTTAACAGGTAATGTATCAAATCCAAGTGCGTGGTAACTTCTTTGTTATTCACATAAAAAGAATCTCCGCCACCATCATGTGCATATAGCTTTGTCATGTACTCCTCCTATGTTGTAATAAATCGTTTTAATGTCATTTTTACCAAAGAATCAAAAAAGCACCCCAAAGGGATGCTTCCTTAAAATCTTACTTATTCAATTCATCAAAGAAACCTTGCTTCTTCAAGATCTCTAAATAGCGGTGAACCGCATCTGTCCACACCGGCAATGGCTTAAAACCATTCTTCACCAGCTTGCTCTTATCTAAACGTGAGTTGAATGGACGAACTGCTTTGGACAAACCATATTCGGCAGTGGTAACTGGCGTTACCTTGGTGTCGTAACCAGCTTGACGGTAGATTTCCTTGGTAAAGTCGTACCAAGAAATGTAGCCGGTCTTAGTGCCATTTTCATCATAACCGCTTTCGGTTGCTGGTAATTCAGAATTGGTTGCGTGGTAATAACCGTACTTGTCAGTTTCGATCATGTCGACGAGCAAGCGAGCTAAGTCAAAGGTGTAAGTTGGCGTACCGATTTGATCATCAACAACCTTAACTTCATCATGGTTAGAACCAACCTTGAGCATAGTCTTGATAAAGTTATGACCGTTAACACCGAATACCCAAGCGATACGCACGATAAAGTATTTGTCTAAAGTATCGGCAACAGCCTTTTCGCCGCCAACGTTCAGTTTTAATCACTTAAAAGCCGTACATGCAGCAACAATAGTAGAAATTGAGACCGTATAATCTTATGTGTAAGGATGAACAGTTCCTTAAAGTAAATCAAAATTGGGTATAAGAAAAGGGACTCCTTTTCCGTATAATTGATTTGAACACTATCAATACGAAAGGAATCCCTTATGACTGATTTTAACAGAGAATGCCTCAATGCGCTATTCGACAAGGAGAAATTTGACAAATTCATGCGGACTCAGCTCGAGGAAGGACTCAATCTGCTCCTGGAAAGCGAATTGACCGCCTTTCTTGGCTATAATCCCTACGATAGAAACGGCTGGAACTCTGGAAACTCCCGGAATGGAAGCTACTTTAGACAGATCAAGACGCAATTTGGGCCTATCAAGGTTCAAGTTCCCCGGGACAGAAACGGCGAGTTTCACCAACAAACTCTTCCTGCATATGGTCAGCACACCGATGCACTGGAATCCACTGTGATCCAGCTCTATTCGCATGGTGTAACAACCAGAGAGATCTCTGAGCTGATCGAGAAAATGTACGGCAGCTACTATTCTGCAGGCACCGTCTCAAACATCTCAAAGCAGGTAGCCAGTCAAGTTGAAAGCTATCATCAACGGCGCTTGAGCGACAAGTTCTTCTGCGTTTATCTTGACGCTACGTATATTCCTCTGCGTAGAGATACGTACCAGCGCGAGGCGGTTTATATCGCCGTGGGAATTAAGCCTAATGGCAATAAAGAGATCATTGACTATCGGATCGCTCCGGTAGAAAATCTTGAAGTTTGGAGTGAAATGATCGCCGACTTCAAAGAACGTGGCCTCGAGCAGGTTGAACTGTTCTTGTCAGATGGCTTTGTGGGCATCAAGGACATGTTAAAGCAGTATTACCCAAAGTCTAAATTCCAACGTTGTCTAATTCACATCATGCGCAACATCAGCCAAAAAGTCCGTGTGACCGATCGTGCTGAGATTCTGAATGCTTTTAAGCAAGTCCATAAGCAAACTAACCAAAAAGAAGCAGAAACTGTTCTGCACGCCTTTTACGAAGCCTATGGATCAAAGTACTCCAGAATGATCAAGGACCTGCGGAAACTCGAAGAAGACATGCTTGTCTTTTACCAGTATCCAAAGCAAATCCGTCCTTCAATCTACTCAACGAACATGATCGAATCGATAAACCGCATGATCAAGCGAAAGACCAATCCTAAATCAGAGTTCCCTAGCGAAGAATCACTGGACAACTTTTTGGGTAGCCAAGTTATCGACTATAACGACCGCAACGCCAATCGAGTTCACAAGGGCTTTGGTCAAGTAGCAGACACCCTGGAATCGTACTTCGATTAAAAAACAGTTAAAGAATCAATTAGCCGGAAAGATTTATTTACACAAAAGAATTGACAGTCTCAAATATATCATCATTGTTGATGTTTTTATAGTACTTTTTTGTATTTTTCTGAAGTTTTTTTATTAAGAATAAGAAAAGAGTACTTTTTTTGAAAAAGTAATCTTTACTATTTATTCACTTAGGCTAATATAGATTCTTATTATTTTTACCAAATTACAATTCTATCTTCTGGATCAAGCCACATGCCGTCATCCTTCTTAACGCCAAAGGCATCATAGAATTCATCTTGGCATTGAACCGGAATATTTACTCTAGTTGGTTGTGGTGCATGGACATCAGTTTGAACTTCAGTCTTAATTGCTTCAGGACGTTGCTTTTCCATCCAGCTTCTAGCATAGTTTTCAAACAAGTCCTTCAAGTCTGCACCATCATTTTTACCTGCTTGGACAGCACAAGCTAAACCGGCCAGGTCAGCAATATTTTCAGAAACAACTTGCTTACCGTTAATCTTAGCAGGGCCATATTGCAAACCATCAAAGATATCGATCATTTGACCAACACGCTTATTAAATTCAGTGAAGTCTTGCTTAGTCCACCAGTTGTTCATATTACCGTTCTCGTCAAACTTGGCACCATTATTGTCAAAGGCGTGAGAAACTTCGTGACCAATAGTAGCACCGATACCACCGTAGTTAGCACCTCTTGATTGGTTAATATCGTAGAATGGCTTTTGCAAAATACCAGCTGGGAAAGTTAAATCGTTTCTTTGTGGGTCGTAACAAGCGTTGTTCAAGTTACCTGGCATGAGCCATACTGAACGATCAACCGGCTTAGTCAATTTCTCTAGTTCATATTCGGTACGAACTTTATCCATAGCAGCTTCATTTTCATATAAGCTCTTTTCAGGATCTACTTGTAACAAATCAAAAATCTTTTCAATTTTTTCTGGATAACCAATCTTAAGAACCAAAGCATTTAACTTAACAATTGCCTTTTTCTTAGTTTCATCAGATAGCCAAGTATTATGGTTGATTCTTTCTTCATAAACCTTAAGCATGTTGTGAATCATATCTTCAACATCGCGCTTGGCTTTTTCACCAAAGTATTTCTTACCATAGAAAATACCAACTACTTCATCAAAGGCACTGTTAGCAATACGATAAGCTTGCTTAATTTGTGATGGCATTTCTGGTGCGCCTGTAATTGCTTGATTAAATGGAAACGCAGCTTCTCTAAACTTTTGTGACAAGTATTTAGCTACACTATTAATGTATTTAACCAGCATCCAACCCTTGATTTCGTCAAAGTTTTCAGCATTGATTAATTCTTCTGCATGGTCAAGGAAGCGTGGTTCCATCACAATTACACGCTTTTGTTTTTCAGGTAAAAGTTCATCTAAGAATTTTGTCATATCGAATGACTTAAACTTAGCAATGAATTTGTCGTATGAAACTGGGTTGTAAATAGCTGCGTCGTCGGCCCATTCTTCAGTAGACTTAACTACTTTAGCTACCTTAGCATCAAAGGCCAATGCATTATCAACGTATACTCTTGCTTCGGTCTTGCCAATACCTGCCATCATTAGCAAGTTAATGCTTTGATCTTGCAAAATGTCCAACAACTTTTTAGCATCGTCTGTCTTGTAAGTTGTTGTATCTGGCAAGAAGGTACTTGGACCACCAAAGTATAAGACATTAACGTCGGTATTCTTCATATCGGCATCGACGCCATAGACGAATGGCAAGATATATGGACCCATGTATAAGTCCTTAGCTTTTTTACCAAAGTCAGCAAAATCAGTTAATGATAATAACTTTTGCAAGTCATTTTGAATAGGATGTGCTTCTTCGGCATCCCTTTTCTCAAAATTCTTAGCAATCTTATATAAAGCAATTGCCTTATCAAAATCCTTAATCTCTGGCATCTTTTCTTTGCCTGCAGCAATATCGGCAAAGTCTTTCATCACTCTATTTTCAATCTTAATATCTAGTTCTGAGTTGACACCAGTTGAAGTACGATCAGCAGGGATTTCAGCTTTAGAAAGCCACTCTGAATTAACAGCTAAATATAAATTATCTTGTGGCTTAGCATTAACGTCAGGTTCCGCAACATCGCCTGCACCACCACGAACAGCGTAAAATCTTCTCATTTTTCCTCCTTATTAATATTCATAATTATTTCATTCCTTTTAATCATTATAACAAAAAGACGTCTGCATTCGTGCGAAACGTCTTTTATTAACTATTCTTTATTTTCATTATTTTGCAAGGTGTACAAGTTGTAGTAGTAACCCTTCTTAGCGAGCAATTCTTCATGCGTACCACGTTCAATAATTCTACCCTTGTCGAGCACAATAATCTGATCGGCATCGGCAATCGTTGACAAACGGTGCGCAATGGCCAAAGTAGTTCTACCCTTACGCAGTTGTTTCAAGCCTTGTTGAATCAAAGTTTCAGTTTCGGTATCCACGTTAGCCGTAGCTTCGTCCAATACCAAAACTTTAGGGTCTGTAACCAAAGTTCTAGCAAATGAGATCAATTGGCGCTGTCCTTGACTCAGTTCTTCGCCGCCTTCAATTACCTTGGCATGATATTTACCTGGCATCTTTTCAATAAATTGATCGGCTTGAACAGCCTTAGCCGCATCCCTAATCTGTTCATCTGTAATGTTCTTATTATACAAGCGAATATTTGAAGAAATATCGCCATAAAACATGAATGGTTCCTGCAAAACGAGGCCCAATTTTTTACGCAATTCTTCTTTAGGATATTTTCTGATATCTACATCATCAATTAAGATCTCGCCTTTACCCAATTCGTAAAAACGCATCATTACATTGATGATCGAGCTCTTACCAGATCCAGTATGACCAACAATACCTAAAGTTTCACCTGGATTTACTACGAATGAAATATCATGCAAGATTTCATTTTTACCATCATATGAGAAACTAACGTGCTTGAATTCAATCTTGCCGCGACTGATAGTCAATCCTTCTTGAGCATTTTGCTTTGGCTCATATTGTTCATCATCTAAAATCGCAAAGATTCTCTTACCGGCTACGATACCATCTTGGAAGAAGGTCATCTGGTCCATCATAGTTGAAATTGGATTAAACAATTGTGACAAGTATTGTGAGAAAGCATATACCACACCAGCTGGCACAAATGTTGCCTGCAATGGAAAACCGAAGTACATCAATGTCACAGCTAAAGCCAATGAATAAAGCAAACTAGTCAAAGGTGAAAGAAGCAATGAGTTAATACGAATCATGTTAAAACGCGTATTCATCAACCCACCATTTTCACCCTCAAATTGGTTGGTCATTCTCTTTTCTTGATTAAACTGCTGAATAATTGAGACACCTTCAATTGACTCATTCAAGTTAGCGTTAATTCTACTCAAACGTTCACGATAGTTACGATAAAGCCGTGAACTCTTTTGCGAATAGAGCCAAATCACAAAGAGCAAAATTGGCACAAAGGCTAAAACGATCCAGCCGGCAATCACGTTGGTAGTAAACATTGCCACCAATGCCGTAACTACAGAAAATGCACCAATTACTACTGTTGAAAGCACAGTTAAGAAGTTGCTCAAAGTCATCGTATCGTTAGTAACTCTTGACACAATTGAACCGGCAGGAGTTTGGTCAAAATAGCGCATCCCTAACTTATGCAATTTCCGGTAAAGGGCCCTTCTGATACTCTCCAAGGTTTTTTCAGATCCAAGGGCAAAGAAATATTGGTAGGTAAACTGAATGATCGCTTTTAGAATCGAACCTATTGCATAAAGTAAGCCTGCAAACAAAATAATCTGGACAGTTGCGCTTTGTTTAAGCAGAAAGTTGTCTAAGAAATACTGCAATCCACGCGGCAGCAAAATATTAATGATGCTGACTAAAAATGCCCCAATCAATGCAATGGTCATTTCAAATTTAAAGTGCTTAACAAAGCCCATTAAACGTTTAAAAATCGCAACCTGTTCTTTAAATGGGATTGCTTTAGACCACACCGATTCTTGCTTTTCTTCATTATTCATCTACATCTTCACCCACCTTTGCTTGCAATTCTTGTCTACGCCACATTTCGGCATACCAGCCATTTTCTTTGAGCAGATCTTGGTGATTGCCTCGTTCAATAATTTGACCGTCTTTTAAGACTAAGATCAAATCGGCATCCATGACCGATGTCAATCTATGTGCCGCAATCATCGTGGTCTTATCTTTTCTTTCATTTCTCAAAGAAGTTAGAATTTCGGTTTCAGTCTTTGCATCAACCGCTGATAAAGCATCATCCAAAATCAAAATTTGGCTATCTTTAAGCAAAGCACGGGCAATGGACATTCTTTGACGTTGACCACCAGAAAGTGAAAGTCCATTTTCACCGACTAAAGTCTCATAGCCATGTGGCATTTGTAAAACATCATCGTGCAAATCACTCTTCTTAGCAGCTGCTGCAATCTCATTTTTGCCTGCATCTGCCTCTGAGAAAGCAATATTTCTACCAATACTCGTTGAAAAGAGGAAGTTGTTCTGGGGAACATAAGATATTTGGCTAAGTAAAACTTTAAGCGGAATTTTCTTGATATTGATGCCATTTAAGGTGATTTCACCGTCATATTGGTCGAATTCTCTCAATAGCAGCTGAATGATTGTCGTTTTACCAGCACCTACACGACCTACTAAACCTAAAGTTTGACCAGGTTTTAAGGTGAAATCGATGTTCTTTAACACTGGAATATCCTTTTCATCAGGATAAGCAAACGATTTAATATCAAAATGCAAATCACCTTGTAAGTCTTGAGCCTTAATACTTTGATCAGCGTGGGCATCAGTAATTAACGGTTTTTCATAAAGTAGCTTTTCTACACGGTCGTAGCTCGCACTACCTCTTTCCAAAATATTGAACAAATAACCAATCGCAAACATCGGCCAAACCATGTTGGCAATATAGGCAATAAAGGAAACGAGCTGACCAATCGATAGCACTTTATTTGTAACTAAAAGTCCACCATAAATAATGGTAATTACATAGGTTGCACCAATAACTGCCGTACCCAATGGATCAAACAAGGAGTCCCAAACAAACACTTTTTTATTGATGTTAATAGTATCATCAACCATCTTGTCAAAAGCTTGGGTATCTTCTTTTCCTTGACCAAAAGTTTTAAGTACCTTAATGCCTGAAACTGATTCTTGAGTCTTATTATTCAAGCGAGAAAAGGCCGCCTGTGACTTATCAAAAGCATCGTGTAAATGATCCCCAAGTTTCCAAGCACCTAATGCTAAAAATGGCAGTGGCAATAAGGCAACGATGGTTAGTCGCCAATCAACGAAAATGATCATGGCAATCATTGTTGATAAGCCCATTACAAGTGAGTCAACCAAGGTTAAAACACCATCACCGGCTACGTTTTGAATTGCAGTCACATCGTTAGTTGCATGGGCCATCAAGTCACCGGTTCGGTGGCGCTGATAAAATGTTCTGTCCATGATCATAAAGTGGTCGAACAGTTTAGAACGCATTTGTCGTTCTAGTTCTGCGGCCCCGCCCCAAATTTGCTTACGCCAAAAGTAGCGCAAAATATATAAAACGAAGGCGGCAGCTAACACAGCTAGAATCAACATTCCATATTGCCCCCATGAGATGTGACCTTGATCCAGCTGATCCGCCATCAGTCCTAATACTCTTGGCGGAATTAAGTTGGCTAAAGAGGTTAAAGCAAGAAAAGTAATTCCGATAATATAACGTTTCCTTTCTTGTTTAAAAAACCAACCCAGTTTTTTAAATATGTTCATTTACTCACTCCATTCTTTAAAAAGAACACCAAAAAAGACGAAGGAATAATCCTTCGCCTTAACACCACAAAATAATCTAATAATTACTTTTGTTGATGCTTCATCATGTTCATTACTTGATGAACCTTCTTATTAGAAGGTTTTTGTCCCATTTGAGACATCATAGCAACGATCATATCTTCACTAATAGGAGGATTTTCCTTAAAGTATTTCTTCATGTATGCTCTTGCACCATAAAAACCTGCTGTTGCACCAACTAAAAGTGCAATAATAATCAAAAATATTGCTAAACCTAAATTCATATTATATCCTCCATCTAACTAACAATAATATCTTACATAATTTTTCACTTTTTTAAAAGGCTTAATTAATCTTTTCTAAGACCTTTTCTTCTTTGAGCGCGTTTAGCTCTTTCAGAAGTAACTTCTTTACCATTCTTATCGATGATTACCATATCCTCGACATCTTGCTTAAAAGCAGCTCTGAAGTTTGCGATAAATTTCTTATGAAGTTCCTTACGCTCTTGTTCCTCTGCAGGTGTTAAGCCTTCTCTTTCCTTCTTGTGGTAAAGTTCATTAATGCGATCAGTTACCTTTTTTTCTTCTTCTTTACTCATAATATCTTTATTCATAATATCCACCTCACATTGACAATCATTAGTCTACCTTATTTTTAAACTAAAAAAAAGGTATAATTCTTAGAACGCTTGTTTGAGATTATTTGATTTTTCTGTTAAAATTACTTATAAGAATAAATAACTAAAATTAACGGAGAAAATGAAAATGCCTAAGAAAAACAGTGAAACTAAACAATTAGAAATTTTACGCTATATTTATGACACTGTCGAACATCGCGGCTTCCCACCTACAGTGCGTGAGATTTGTACCGCAGTTAATCTATCTTCAACTTCAACTGTCCACGGACATTTAGCTCGTCTTGAGCGCAAGGGCTTATTAATTAAGGACGCTACTAAGCCACGTGCCTTAGAAATTACCCCTGAAGGTAAAGATGCCCTTGGCATTAAGCCAAAGGAAATTCCAGTTGTCGGCGTGGTTACCGCAGGTCAACCAATCCTTGCAGTACAGGACATTGATGAATACTTCCCACTTCCACCAGATTTGGAAAATGATGCTGGTGAACTCTTCATGCTTAAGGTTCACGGTGAAAGTATGATCAACGCTGGTATTCTTAATGGCGATAGCGTCATTGTCAGAAAACAAAATTCAGCTAACAACGGTGAAATTGTTGTTGCTATGACCGAAGAAAATGAAGCCACAGTTAAGCGTTTCTACAAGGAAAACGGTCATTACCGCCTCCAACCTGAAAATGATACTATGGATCCAATCATTTTGCCAAAGGTAAGCATTTTGGGTAAGGTTGTTAGCCTTTACCGTAACAATATTGATTAATAATATTCACGAAATAAGCTAAATTGAATTTAGCTTATTTTTTTAGCAAAAGATTGTTTAGTTGCTCTTCAAATAAAGGCATCCATTTCTCTAAATAGCCAGCACGCGTTGGATGGATTTCATCAGCCATATAAAGTGAATCTTGCTTTTTAAATTCGGAATTATGATAAAGATCCAGTACTTGAACTCCCCATTTTTTAGCAAGTTCAAGCGTACTATCTACCATTTGTTCATACAAATTACTTTCAAAGTATGGATTGGTATAAATCAAAATAGGACAATCCCACTTTTTGTGTGCTTCATTGACGATATACTCAATAGAACCAATAATGGTTTGCGTATCAAAAGTATCATCTGAACTGATTTTACCCAGTTTTTGATTGGTATTGGCATCATTAGTTGACAGTTGCAAGACAAGCATGTCTGGCTTATCTTCTTTAAGCTCTTCCTTAAAACGGGCAACGTATGAGTCACCATGATAGCTTGTATCTTGATCTACCAAAGTCGTGCCATTTTCAGCATCTTTAATAGCGTCGATTCCGTCTTTCTTCCATAAATAATCTACAAATGATTCACCTAAGGCACCAAAGCCAAAAGTAACTGATGAACCTAAGAACAAAATCTTCTTATGACGCAATGGACTTTCAATCGTTTTAACACTATTCAAACTATACTTGCGGCTGTTGCCAGGCAAATATGCAAGTTCAGTATATTTACGTTGATTTAGGGGATGCTCATCCAAATCCATTCTCAACTCATTTAAGGCAACATCAGACAAATCATTATTTTGTCTAATAGGTATTAAAAAAGTTTCGTTACTCATTATTTTTCCTTTTCTAGATAAGACTTAATTACCTTCCAATCTTTAATAATATCATCACTTAGTTTGCGATTGTAAAAAACAGCAGCTGGATGATATTCAGGAAAGATCGTGTATTTTTGTTTTGACCAAACATAACCATCTTTTTGTGGATTGAGCCGTAAAATTGGCGTATTTTCAATTACTTTGCCATGTTCTTCCGATATTTTATGTCCTAGGCCAAGCAAACGTTCCAATCCGGTATTGCCTAAAGCGACTATTAATTTAGGTTGCGCATAATCTATTTCATAGTCTAAAAAAGGTGCATGCGCTAAAACTTCCTTTTTGGTTGGCTTGCGATTGGGATACTTAGTAACTTCCTTATTCTCACGTTTACTAAAGACCTTTTTAATTGCATATGGTCTGCTTCTGACTGCACTAGTAATGTAGACATCATCTCTAGTTAAGCCGATCTGTGCTAAAGATTTATTTAATTCTTTGCCTGCATCCCCACTAAAAGGAATGTTATTAACTATTTCATTTCTGCCGGGTGCTTCACCAATAATCATCAACTTAGGATGCTTAGGTCCACTACCTGAATTGATTCCTTCAAGTCGCATACCTGCAGAACGTTTTTTAACTTCATCTATCAACTCTTGAGAATAGTTCAACCACTTTTCCTCCCTTCATTTTTTCTAACATTTACATTATAAGTAATGCCGACCACTATTTCACTTTTTTGCTTTTTAGAGTATAATAAACACAATTTAATACTAAACAAAAGCCGCCGGTGTGGATAACTGGTGGCTTTTGTTTTAATTCCACATAGAATGTTGATTTTTTGAAATTAGCTTTCACAAGCCGTAAGTCTCTTTATATCAGCAATTATAAGCATTATTTTGCCACTTTGTGATATAATATGTATGTTACACAGTCGTTTCACACTTAATTATTTTCACAAACTAATGTAAAAAAATAGTCGATTCTTACGAATCGACTATTTTTCATTTTATTAACGACGTGCTTCAGCAATTCTTGCTGACTTGCCGTGACGTTCACGTAAGTAGTAAAGCTTAGCGCGACGTACACGACCATGACGCTTAACTTCTACCTTAGCAACACGTGGGTCGTTAACTGGGAAAGTTCTTTCAACACCAACACCTGAAGCAATCTTACGAACAGTGTAAGTAGCACCGATGCCAGTACCCTTCTTCTTAATTACAACACCTTCGAATAACTGAATACGTTCGTGAGTACCTTCAACAACACGTACGTGAACAGTAACAGTATCACCTGCACGGAAAGCAGGAATATCGTCACGAATTTGTTCTTTAGTTAATTCTTGAATTAATGGATCCATAATATATTTTTCTCCTTCTTCGGTCTTCATCAACGCACCAGCGCCAGCGGAACACCCATAACTTATAAATTCCGTGGAAAATCCACGCTTACTAGTATAACAAGGTTAGACTAACTGTTCAAGTTAAAAATCAATTACTAACCTAGCTTTTTTATCTTTGTAGTAAAATATTTTTTATAAATCAAGGAAGAGTAATGAATAAAATAGTAAATTTTTTGGGCAAGCCACGTACTATCAAAAATGTGATTAAAAACCGTAAAATTTCTTGGTTAGAATTATTCTATGATTTAATTTTTGCTGTAGTCTTTTCACGACTAACGGAAAGCTTACTAGAACATCAAACACTAACCGGATTTATTAATGCAATCCTGACATTTTTCTGGCTAATTTTGGGTTGGGGCGAGCTCAGTGGTTATTTTGATAACCATGGTAACGATTCAATTATCAACATTTTAATTATTAATATTGATATGATCTTAATTGGCGTTAGTCTTTACCTAGTAATCATTGATGGGAATCTTGAAAGCAAAATTTTATTTAGTTTTTCTTTGATCCTCATGCTGCTAATGATCCGAGTTTTGTTTTTAATCAGTATTCATTTCAAATTGTCAAAACTTGAGGTCAAACTTAGCTGGATTCTCCTGATTGAAATGATCATCAATCTAGCAGCTGCCTTTTTACCAGCCATGGGAATGATCCTTTTAGATATTCTTGTTTTAATTATTATCGCAGGTTAAGGTAGAATAATTCTAAAAAGATAAACAATAAAAAGACATGATCACTTAAATCCAAGTTATCATGTCTTTTAGTTTGCTGTTTTTATTTTAATTTGTTTCAGCTTTAATGTCAGCCAGCATCTTCTTTTCTTCATCTGAAAGCTCACGCTTTTCAAGCATATCAGGTCGATGAAGATAAGTTGCCTTTAAAGCTTGATAATGGCGCCATTCGTCAATCTTTTGGTGGTTGCCACTAGTTAAAACCTCCGGCACCTTTTGGCCTTCAAAGTCTGCTGGGCGAGTATATTGTGGGTATTCAAGCAAGCCATGAGAGAAGCTCTCTTCAACTGGACTGGCCGCATTACCCAAGATACCAGGAATTAAGCGCACCGTAGCATCAATCATGCTCATTGTTGGCAATTCACCGCCAGTTAAGACGTAATCGCCAATTGAAACTGTTTCATCAGCTAAGTCATACACGCGTTGGTCAAAGCCTTCATAGTGACCACAAATAAAGGTTAATTCATCTTCCTTAGCCCAATCCTGTGCCATTTTTTCATTAAAGGTTTTGCCTTGTGGCGCAGTAATAATTATCTTACCAGTTGAAGGAAGTGAATCAAGCGCCTTCTTGATTGGCATGATTTGTAAAACCATGCCGGCTCCACCACCATATGGGGTATCGTCAACATGATGATGAACATCGGTAGTGAAATCACGGAAATTAACTAAATTGAGATCCCACTTTTTGTCTTCAAGACCACGCCCTAACATTGAAACCTGTAATGGAGTAAACATATCTGGAAAAAGGGTTAAAACATTAATCTTCATCGCGCAAGCCCTCCATTAATTCTACATAAACCTTCTTGTTAGGAACATCAACCTTTTTTACTACGTCTGCAATATTAGGAATCCAATATTCTTTACCGTCATCTTCATGAACTAACCAAATATCATTAGCACCGGGCGATTGAATATCAGTAATTTTACCTAATCTTTTTCCAGATTCTTCATCAATCACATCGCAGTCAAAAATATCTTTGTAGTAATAAACACCTTCTGGCAATTCACCACGATTATCTTCACTAACTACCAAAATTTGACCACGAAGTTTTTCTGCCTCATCAATATCAGTTACTTCATCAAATTGAAGCAGCCAAAATTGTTTGAAAGGACGGCTCTTTTTAATAGTCAAAATTCGATCAGTATCAGCCTTTAAAGCTAGCTGCATCCCTTCCGCAAAACGATCTTCCGGGAAATCTGTAATCACGTTAACTTTAACTTCACCATTTAGGCCATGCGTGGTTAAAATCTTTGCAACATCAAAATATTGCATTTTTTCTCCTTTATAGTAACAAAAAAAGCTTGAAGCACTCGGCATCAAGCTTTCTCTAATAGCAAATTACTTGTTGTATTTTGCATCGTGCAACTTAGCCATCAAGCCAGCACCTGAAAGAAGTGATCTAACAGTGTCTGAAGGTTGTGCACCCTTTTGTAACCATTCAAAGATCTTGTCTTCGTCAAGCTTCAATTCCTTTGGTTGTGAAACTGGGTTGTAGTAACCAACTTGTTCGATGAAACGACCGTCACGTGGCATACGTGAGTCTGCAACAACGATTCTGTAGAATGGCTTTCTCTTGGCACCAGCGCGGTGCATACGAATTTTAACTGACATAAATTAATTTCCTCCTAAAACTTAACGATTAATAATATACCACCAAAACAAATGGGTGTAAAGTATTTTTCCTTAACAGCTTCATTTTTTATGAATGATATCTCTTAACCTTACGCAGACGCTTCTTCTTGTTCTTCTTGAAGTTCTTATTCATGCGGCGCATAGCCATCTTGGCCATTGGTGAATCCATACCAGGCAAGTTGCTTAAGCCCTTCATGTTACCCTTAGTAACCTTGCTCATCATTTCGCGCATTTGCTTAAATTGCTTGATCATTCGGTTTACTTCAACAACGGGACGACCAGAACCGGCGGCAATTCTTCTACGACGGCTAGGATTCAAAATATCTGGATTTTCACGTTCTTCTTCAGTCATTGAGTAAACAATCGCTTCAGTATGATCGATTTGCTTTTGATCAACGTTCAAATTCTTAAGTTGAGGATTATTAGCAAGACCAGGAATCATCTTCATAATTTGATCCAAAGGTCCCATCTTTTGTACTTGTTCAAGTTGATCGACAAAGTCATTGAAGTCGAAGGTGTTTTCACGCATCTTTTCAGCAACTTTTTGTGCTTCCTTGGCATCGTAATCTTGTTGAGCCTTTTCGATTAAGGAAAGCATATCACCCATACCAAGAATTCTTGAGGCCATTCTGTCTGGGTGGAAGACATCCAAGTCACTTAATTTTTCACCTTGACCAGTGAAGAGGATTGGCTTACCAGTAACGGCACGAATAGAAAGTGCAGCACCACCACGGGTATCACCATCCAATTTAGTCAAGATAACGCCAGTAACGTCAAGACGTTCATCAAAGCCCTTAGCCACATCGGTAGCAGCTTGACCAGTCATGGCATCAACTACAAGCAAGATGTTGTCAGGGTTGGCAACCTTCTTTACTCGTTCAAGTTCTTCCATTAATGGTTCATCGATTTCAAGACGACCAGCCGTATCGATTAAAACATAATCGTTTTTGTTCTTTTCAGCTTCAGCTAAACCATCTTGAACAATCTTGGCAACGTCCTTTTCACCATCTTCGCTATAAACCGGCACCTTCAATTGTTCACCAATTTGCTTAAGCTGATCTACAGCGGCAGGACGATAAATATCGCCAGCAATCAAAAGTGGACGAGCCTTCTCGGTCTTTTGCAAATGGTAGGCTAACTTACCAACAGTAGTAGTCTTACCAGTACCTTGCAAACCAACCATCATAATAATGGTAGGAATGTGCTTAGACTTGTTAAGAGGAACTGCTTCCTCACCCATCATCTTAGTTAATTGCTCATTAACAATCTTGATGACTTGTTGGCCTGGGTTAAGACTTTCTTGAACTTCCTTACCCAATGCTTCTTTCTTGATTGTCTTGATAAAGTCCTTAACAACCTTGAAGTTAACGTCGGCCTCAAGCAAAGCTAATCTAATTTCACGACTAGCTTTATTAATATCTTCTTCTGAAACTTTACCTTTACCGGTTAAATTTTTTAATGCTTTTTGAATTCGTTCACTTAAATTTTCAAAAGCCATGGGTTACTCTCCCCTCAATTGATTTAATAAATTCGTTATTTCATTTTTAGCAGTTTGACTATCATCATTATCAATCGACAATAATACGTCCGCCAATACATTTTCAATATGGTCATTATCCCGGCGCATATGAAGCTTGTCTTCATAGTTCTGCAAAATTTTGCTCGACCGTTTCAAATTATCATAAACGGCTTGTCTTGATACATGATGATTTACAGCAATTTCACCTAGGGACAAATCATTATAGTAATAATCTTCAAAATATGATTGTTGGCCCCGAGTCAGCAATGTGCCGTAATAGGCATATAAATCGCCAAGCTCTTCATTTTTAGTTAATTCATCCATTAAGTTTCACCAGCCTTTAGTATATCAAAAAAGGCCCCTGATCAAAACGATCAAGACCCTTCTTTTCTAATTTTACTTGGCAAAACCGGTTAAAATACTACCACCGACGATAAAAATCAACCCAATAACAATGTAGGTCATTTCACGTTTAGATTTTTCTTCATGTAAGAACCAGATACCACCCGACACCGGCAATACTGTTTCGCCAAATCATCTTATTGCGATAAACTGCTGTTGAATGTGATGCAATGACATAAACTACAGTACCAACTAAAACACCGAGCATTTCTGGAAAAATATAATCTAATCCGTTCACGCCAGGATTAATATCCTTGGCAATCAGCTTTGGAAAACTTGAATAAATCCAGAAACCAATCGTTGTAATGAGCAAGAAGGCAATATTTTTAGCGTTAGCATCGCCTGATCCCTTGTCATCACTCTTAGAACTTAATACGATACCAATTACTACCAGTGCTAAGGCAATGAAACCAATAACTTTTGCTTGTGCCGTTGGCCATTCGCCAAAGATTAAAACACCAATTAATGAGTTACCTACTAATTGAAAACCAGCTGAAAGTGGAATAGTACCACTAACACCGATTCGGGTATATGAAATGAATTGTCCCATTTGTCCAATTGTCCATAGCATCCCTGCTACAAAGGCAACTGCCCAAGTTGCAGCATCAAATGCTGGTCTAGTGAACAAATAAATAATAAGAGCAGTAGCTGAAGCACCAATACCCATTCCTGCAATCTGGCTTTGAGGCGAATCTTTAACAGTTAATGGGATAAGGCACCAGCCAATAATGTTAACTAAAGCGATTAATAAAGCCATAACTCTATTTTTTGTTTGTAACTAAAAGTAAACACTTTCAACGTACTCAAAGTGAAATATTTAAAATTATTCAGTTGATTTTTTAACGTATTTTTAATTATAATGAAGTACATACCATATTATTTTTAAGGAGGAGTTGCGTTGTGAATCTTTGGCAAAGAATGAACAAAAAAGAAGATCCACGCGTCTATGAAAACAAAGATGGACACCTGGTTCGCTCATTGAAGGTAAAAGACTTTTTAGCATTAGGTGTCGGAACGATCGTCTCTGCTTCGATCTTTACCCTACCTGGAGAAGTTGCAGCGATGCATACCGGACCTGCCGTTGCTATTTCCTTTGTTTTAGCAGCTGTTGCAGCAGGACTTGTAGCTTTCGCTTACGCAGAAATGGCAGCAGCTATGCCTTTTGCCGGCTCAGCTTATTCATGGATCAACGTTGTTTTTGGTGAATTCTGGGGTTGGGTCGCAGGATGGGCGCTTCTTGCCGAATACTTCATTGCCCTAGCTTTCGTCGGATCCGGACTTTCAGCTAACTTCCGTGCACTGATTGCACCATTAGGTCTTAAACTACCAAATTCATTATCAAATGCGTTTGGTAATAACGGCGGAATCATTGATGTCATCTCTCTTGTTTCTATTCTTTTAGTTTCAATCTTGATCAGTCGTGGTGTTTCAAGAGCAGCTCGAGTAGAAAACGGTTTGGTAATCTTAAAAGTTTTAGCAATTTTGCTCTTTATTGTAGTTGGTTTAACCGCAATTAAAGCTTCAAACTTTACTCCATTTATTCCAGAATACCGCATGACTGCTAACGGACCATTTGGTGGCTGGCAAGGAATTTACGCAGGTGTTTCAATGATCTTCCTATCATACATCGGCTTTGACTCAATTGCGGCCAACTCAGCTGAAGCTATTAATCCACAAAAGACGATGCCACGTGGTATCTTGGGTTCATTAGCTATCGCTGTTGCTTTATTTGTTGGTGTAAGTCTTGTACTTGTCGGAATGATGCCTTACCAAAAATACGCTAACTCTGCTGAACCAGTTGGGCTTGCTCTTCGCTATGCTGGACATCCAATTGTGGCTGTCGTTGTACAAACCATCGCCGTTCTTGGGATGTTCACTGCTTTAATCGGAATGAGTATGGCTGGTTCGAGATTGATTTACTCTTTTGGTCGTGATGGGATGCTTCCTAAATGGTTAGGTAAGTTAAATGCGGATCGTCGACCCAATAATGCATTATGGACTTTAACTGTTGTAGCCATTTTACTGGGTGCCTTCTTCCCATTCTCAATGTTGTCACAACTTGTTTCAGCAGGTACGTTAATCGCATTTATGTTTGTATCTTTAGGTATTTATAAATTGCGTCCACGTGAAGGCAAAGATATTGATGATCCATCATTTAAGATGCCATTTTACCCAGTATTGCCTGCCTTTGGCTTCTTAGCTACATTAGTTGTCTTCTTAGGATTAGACTATCAAGCTAAGCTTTACGCTGGTATCTGGTTTATTTTGGGCTTAATCATTTACTTTGGTTATGGTATTCATCACTCAATTTTGGATAAAAAGAAATAAACTTTTATTAAACTTTTATAAAGCAAAAGGTGCCTAGGAAAAATATTCCTAGACACCTTTTTTGATTTTAATATTAATCTTTGTTTTCGCTTGATTTAAGCATCTTCTTTAATACATTAACCAAACCTAAGGTTTCATCTTTGCTCAGCATCCCTGTAATGGTTTGATCAGTTTCTTCACGGTGCTTTTCAACCTTCTTGCATAAATCTAAGCCTTTATCTGTTTCAACCGCTGTATTGTCAGAAACAGTAATTAAATTCTTTTGTTCAAGCTTAGAAGCTATTTGCTTAATCTTTTCATCTGTAACATGAAGCTCTTTAGCCAATTTGCTAAAGGTTTTACCATTCTTATGATGACGCAATTCAATTAAGAATTCGAGTTCATTAGCATCAATATCAAAACTCTTTAAGTCATCATTCATTTGCTTTTCAACTTCATTGCTGATCTTAGTCAGAAATGAACCAATTGTACCTTCTGCCATCTATATCTGCCTTTCAAATTCACAAAAAAGCAGCGAAACGCTGCTTTTTTTATCTATTATTAAAGATTTTCATCCATGTTGAAAGTCAACTTAGACATGTTGATTGAGTCAATCATCATTTGACCCCATAACTTTTCAGTTTCCTTACGAGTATGAGCAACAGTCTTTTGGTTTTCTTTAGTCAAGAATTCAGTCAATTCATCGCCTGACTTGCCTTCCGAGTCCTTGATAATTTCTTCAACACGACCTCTGAAGTAACGGTTAAGTTCAGTAAGGTAAGTAGTATCAAGTTGAACAAATTGTGGGTAGTGACTTTCTACAATGGCTGCAAATGACTTGTAGTACCACCATGCGTCATTCATGTTGTAATCCATTGAAGTATTGTTAAATGAAGGATCAGTATCGTTCATGTTAGCAAAGAATGGAATGAATGGAGTAAATGTTGGACCACCAATACATAACCACATAATTGCGGCACGGTCTTCTGGAACATCACTTCTGATTTGCAAGATATGAGCGTTTTGTGTACGGTTCAAACCAATTGGACGGTAGCGGTGCTTTTCTTCATCGGTACCCTTACCAAATGGATCATATGGAGTGTCTTGGTAGTGTGAACCTAATGCAAATTCAATATCTTCCTTGGTAATCTTCTTAGCAGCCTTACGGATGAATGGAATATCACCATCTTGTGGGTCTTGTTCAATTTCAGGGTTGAACAACTTTTGAATGTACCATTGACGGTTAGTGTTGTAGTGACGGTCTTGTTCAGTGTAAGTACCGAAAATGTGACGGAAGTTCCAGCCTTCGTGATCTGGGTTCAAGTGGTGCTTTTCAACGAATTCTTGAATGCCTTCACTCCACATGAAGTAATCAGGGTTGTCGAAGTCAACTTGTTCAATAGCTACACGGTTACCAGTTGCAGCGTAGCAATCATCTGGAATACGTTCTGCTACCCAGTGGTGACCAGTAACGATTTCCATGTACCAGATTTCATCTTTGTCACTGAATAAAACTGAGTTACCAGCAGGTGAACCGTACTTAGCAATCAATTTACCCAAGTACTTAACACCATCACGAGCTGAGTGAATGTATGGCAATACTGAAGTTTGCATACAGTCTTCATCCAAACCATCCTTAACAAGTGGATCGAATGCTAAGGTTCTTTCGTTACCGTAAGTTGATTCGGTACATGACATAGCAACGTTTTCTTGGTTAATACCACTTTCGTCGTAGTAACCACGGTGCTTGTAATCAACATTAGGTACGGCTGGAACACGTTGAGCATCTTCTGGAAGATCCATTTCAAACTTGTTAAGCCATGACTTAATGTGCTTCTTTTCACCATGACGAGCTGGTTCAATAATGAACTTTTGTGGGGTAATAGGACGGAAAGTATCATCGTTACGAGCAATCATGGTAGTGCCATCGATTGATGCTTTCTTACCTACTAAGATAGTAGTACAAGCGCTATATTCTTTCATAAAATTCTCCTTATAACTAATATAGTATATGCTTTTACTTTATCACTAGACTAGGCCGTGGAAAAGACCAATAGCATAATTTGCAGCATCAAAATCTGCTAAATCTTCTGCCTTTTCACCTAAACCAACCAATTTAACTGGCAACTTCATTTCGTTACGGATTGCCAAAACAACTCCACCCTTTGAAGAGCCATCAAGCTTAGTTAAAACTAAACCGGTTAACTTAGTGGTCTTGTCAAAGTCTTTGGCCTGCAAAAGGGCATTTTGTCCAGTTGAACCATCAAGAACCAATAAAGTTTCTGCTGGTTGTTCAGGCAATAATTTCTTGATCGTTCTTTGAATCTTTTCAAGCTCAGCCATCAAGTTCTTCTTATTTTGCAAACGACCTGCTGTATCAACTAACAGATAATCAGCTTTTTCTTTAATTGCCCGTTCAGTAGCATCGTAGACAACTGAAGCAGGATCTGCCTTCTCTTTACCAGTTACAACAGGGACACCAACACGCTTGCCCCATTCTTCCAATTGTTCAACCGCACCTGCTCTAAAAGTATCGGCTGCAGCCAAAATAACGGATTTACCTTCATCTTTAAAGCGTTTAGCCAATTTACCAATGGTAGTAGTCTTTCCGGCACCGTTAACTCCGACAAAAAGGTAAACATTAGGTTTAGCGTCAGGATCGTAAGCTAATTTTTCATCCTTACCTTGACCACCTTGGTCGTAAAGGTCAACCAATTTTTCAACGATTACTTGCTTCAAATCATCACGTGATTTAGCATTTTGCAACTTAGCTTCTTCACGCAATTCATCAGTTAATTGTTCAGCTGTTTCAAAACCAACATCAGATTCAATCAACAAATCTTCAAGATCATCAAAGAAGTCTTCATCTACTGATCTAAATCTTGCAAAGAAGGCATTTAAACGCGCACCAAAACCTTTATTGGTTTTTTCAAGCCCCTTTTCATAAAGCTTTTCTTGAGCATCTTCTTCATCAGAGGATTTTTCCTCATCATTTTCTTGCTCTGCTGGTTGTTCTTCTTCAGTTTCAGATTCAGCCTCATGTGTTTTTTCTTCGGCTGGCTTCTCTTCTACTGGTTCAGACTCTTCAGAATTTTCTACTTCAGTAGCTTGTGGTTCTGGTTCTACTTCAGTTTCAGATGTAGGTTCATTTTCAGCCTCAGAGGTAGTTTCTGCTTCAGATTCTTCTGTTGTAACAGTTTCTTCAGCTGATTTTTCTTTTTCAGGTTCAGCTGATTCTTCTGATCCTTGTTCTTGCTTTTCTTCTTCCTCTTGTTTTGGCTGTTCTTCTTTTTTCTCTTCTCCGTCCTCGTCTTTTTTACCAAAGAGAGACTTTTTAATTCGATCAAATAATCCCAATTATCTCACCTCATGTTTGTTCTTTAATTCTTTTAATGATACAGACAATACTTGAGAAACACCAGATTCTTGCATTACTACACCATACAATTGATCAGCCTTACGCATAGTTCCACGTCTATGAGTAATTACAATAAACTGCGTCTTCATATCGTACTTAAGCAAAAACTGGGCAAATCGAGTTACATTTGCATCATCAAGGGCAGCTTCCACCTCATCTAGTACACAGAATGGTACTGGATTTACTTGCAACATTGCGAACAGCAAAGTAATAGCAGTTAAGGCTCTTTCACCACCAGAAAGCAAACTTAAGCGTTGCAATTTCTTGCCAGGTGGTTGAGCGATAATTTCAATTCCTGTTTCAAGCAGGTTATTTGGCTCGGTTAGTTCAAGTTTAGCCTTTCCTCCGCCAAAGACTACAGGGAAGATTTGCTTAAAGCTGTCTGCAATTGTATTAAACGTATCCTTGAATCGAGTTTTAACCTCTTCATCAAGTTCATTCATGGACTTTTCAAGATCGTCACGTGCCTTAAGCAAGTCGTTTTGTTGACCACTCAAGAAGTCATAACGCTTTTTAACATCTTCATATTCTTGAATTGAATCAAGGTTAACTGGACCAATATCTTCAATTGACATGCGATGCAGTTTAACGCTCTTAGCTAATTCATTTCTGGTGTCTTCATCATTTTCGCCTTCAGCCTGAGCAAGAGCTGCCTCATAAGTTAATGAGTAATCATCACGCAAAGTTTCAAGACGTTGATTAATTGCACTGTTGAACTTAGCTAGTTGCACTGAATAGCCTTCTTGTTCAATCGCGGCATCCTTACGCAATTCATAGTTTCGACTAGCTACTTGATCCAGCTGATTGATTTGCGCATCAAATTGACCCAATTGTGAACTAAGCTCATTCAACTTGGTTTGTAAGTCTTCAGTTTGCTGCTTGAGGTCTGCTTTTTGCTTCTTCAGATCGGTATTCTTTTGAACTGAACGCTCACCACTTTGAGTTAAATCTTGCAGTTTGTGCGTCAAATCAGCAGTTTGTTCTTGATTATTTCTAATCTGCTGTTTCTTCTCATTTTCTTGGCTACGCAAGTTTTCTAATTTGTTGGTATAAACCGCAATATCTGGATCCAACTTGGAAAGCTGATCTTGAACCTTTTGACTCAAGCTGTTAAAGTTTCTAATTCGCTCTTGCAGCTGATTCATTGCAGTTCTTTGCTCTTTACCTTGCTTAGTCAATTCATTTTGCTTGGTTTGAGCTTCTTCAATCTGCTGCTTTAATTCTTTAATCCGAGAATCACGTTCTTTGATTCTAGATTCGTACAAATTATTAGCATCGGTTAAACGCTTAACTTCTTTTTCTTGACTTTGGAAAGAAATAGCAACTTCATTAATTGCTTGATTAGTTTCTTGCAAAGAACTTTGAAGCTTTTGTAATTCAGCATTTGCTCTTTGGGCTTGATCAACTAAGGTTTCAAGTTGATTCTGATCTTCTCTCAAAGTCTTAGTCAAAGTCTTGATTTGTGCTTCTAACTGATTGATTTCAGTAGCGGTTTGCAATGGAGAGTTATTCCGCTGATTTCTTTGTCCACCAGTCATGGAACCACCAGGTGAAATTACATCCCCATCCAAAGTAACGATTCGATAGCGATTGATGCGCTTAGAAATAGATAAAGCAGTATCAATCGTATCTACAATAATTACGCTACCCAATAAGTAATTGATTGCAGCGTTAATATTATGCTCAGTTTTGCTTTCAACTAAATCGCTAGCTACGCCTCTAAACCCCTCATATGATTCAAGTGTAGTAACGGTTGATTGAGGGATGCCATATTGACGTAAACCGTCTAATGGCAAGAAAGTGGCACGACCTGCACGATTGCGCTTCAATTGGTTAATTGCGTTTCTAGCACTAATTCTGCTATCGGTAATTAAATCCTGAACGCCGCCCCCAAGAGCAGTGGTCATCGCAGCTTCTAGTTCAACTGGGAAGGAAATCAATTCGCCTACTGCACCAATTACGCCAGGAAAGGCATTCATGTTGTTTAAAACATTACGAACACCATAGTAATAACCCTCGTGACGTTTTTGGATGTTAACTATAGCTTCATGACGAGCCTCAATTTTTTCTAATTTTCCTCGCTCATCGGCAACTGTCTGACGCAATTGATTAACCTTATTAGTCAAGTCGCTATTTTGATCGCCAACTTCGGCTAACTTGATCTTTTCACTCTTGCGCTTTTCAGTTAAAGTTTTGCCTTCGGCACGGAGCTTCTCGAGTTCAGTCTTTGCCTCACTTAATTGCTTTGAGACATCGCTATTTTGATAACTAGTATCGGCTTTGCTTCGCTTTAATTCAGTATTCAAGTTAACGATTTGGTTATTAGTCGTCGCTTGATCTTGAAGCAACTGAATATAATCATTTCTGAAGCTTTCCAGTTTCTTATTTAATTCTTCTGGATCTTCCTTTAATTCTGCAGTTAATTCATCACGTTGCTTTTGTAAAACAGCCTGCTTATCCTTTAACTCTGTCGCATTCTTTTGCAAAGAAGCCAAGTCTTCATTTAATTTAACCAGGCTATTTTTCAAACTCTTAACTTGATTTTGATACTCGACCTTAGTCGCATCATCAAACTGACGAGATTGCTCTGCCATTTGCAAGCTAGCATCCAAATCGGACAACTTCTTACTTAATTCAAGCAGTTGCTTTTGCGTATTATCACGCTCAGTTTGCAGTTTCTTATACTCGCCTCGTTTTTCAGAAACTGCATCTTGAGAGTCCTTAACTTCATTATCTAATTTAGATAAAAGAACTTGACTCTTCTTAGCAGACTTTTCTACATCTTCTTTTTGACGGTTGATATCTTCAATTTCAAAAGCCAATAGACTCTTTAATTTCTTGTCTAAACCTGCCTTTTGAAATTGATATTCTTTAGCCAGTGAGCTTTGTTCATGTAACGGCTCAAGACGACCTTCGAGTTCTTTAACTAAATCATTAATTCTAATTAAGTTATCTTGTGTCTTTTTGAGTTGCGTCTGTGCTTCTTCTTTTTGCTGCTTAAAGTGAAGCACACCAGCTGCTTCCTCGAAAATAAGTCGTCTTTGTTCTGGACGAGAATTTAAGATTTGATCAACGCGTCCCTGGGAAATAATGGCCAAACTATTTGGTGAAATTCCTGAATCAAGGAAAAGTGCACGAACATCGCGCATTCTAACTTGTTGATTGTTGATCAGAAATTCACTGTCGCCTGAACGCAAAATTCTTCTGGTAATTGAAACTTGATCGGCGTCAAAAGCCAATTCACGATCTTTATTATCAAATACTAAAGTAACTTCTGCTTTATTCAGTGGCTTACGATATTGACTACCAGCAAAAATGACATCCTTCATGTTGGTACCACGAAGGGATTTAGCACTGGATTCACCCATTACCCAACGGATAGCTTCAGTGATGTTACTTTTACCACTACCATTAGGTCCAACGATGCCAGTAATTCCGTCATTAAAATGAATAGTTGTCTTTTCCGCAAATGATTTAAAACCATCAAGCACTAATTCTGTTAATGGCACTTTTTCGTCCCCTTACTCTAATTCTTTTAATGCAGCCTTGGCAGCTTGTTGTTCTGCCGCCTTCTTATTATGGCCTTCGCCGCGAGTCTTAGCCTCATCATTGATCTTTAATTCAACTTCAAAGTGCGATGGCAATTGTGATTCACTGATGACTGAATATTCAATATTAACGGGACCATTTTGTTGCAACAATTCCTGCAAGTCCGTCTTATAATCGCGTGAATCATCAAACTCACCCTTATCAATTAAAGGATAAACTGTTAAATGCAAGAAGTGCTCAACTGCTGGCATCCCTTGATCAAGATATAAAGCACCATTAAAAGCTTCAAAAACGTCTTCTAGTAAAGTTTTACGGCTTCTAGCACCAGCTTTTTCTTCACCATTGCCCAAATGAATTTCTTTTTGAAAACCACATTCAATCGCAAATTCAGAGAAGCCTTCAGTTCTAACAATATTAGATCTTAATCTAGTTAATTCACCTTCATTTAACTTAGGGTAATGACGATACAAATAATTAGATACAGCCAATTCAAGAACGGCATCACCTAAAAATTCTAGTTTTTCATAATCACGAATCCCAGCGTCAGGGTGTTCATTTGAATATGAAGAATGCGTAAATGCTTCTTCTAGTAATTTTTCATTATTAAATTTAACATTATATTCGTCTTTTAATTTCTTTAAAAATTTTGTACTTACCATATAATTGCCCCTTTATACCTAGTAAATTATACCAGTTTTACCACTAAAATTTGAATGTCAAAAAAGACTACTTCAAAAAAATGAAGTAGTCTTTTAATATTTAGTAATTTTTATTACTTAGCGTAAGCTACATTGTACCAGTTAGGGAAACCGTTACCCATTGAAGCTGATGGCTTAAGTGAGTAGCCAGTAAGTTTCTTGTTAACTGCAGTAATAGTGTAACTGTTTGATACAGGAAGAACGTAAGCTTCGTCATCCATGTACTTTTGCCATTCGTGGAATTTATCAATTCTGTATTGGTGGTTGAAGGCCTTTTGTGAGTCCATTTCATCAAGAAGTTGAGTGTTCTTCTTAGTTACGAAACGTGAGTAGTTCATCGGAGCTGTTTTACTGTAAAGGTCGTTTGGTGATGGTTCACTTGAAAGTGACCATGCACCCATGAACATATCAACTGATGGGTCATCGTTTTGAACCTTGTCGTAGAATGAGTTAAATTCAATTAAACGACCGCCAGTAAGCTTAACGTTCAAACCTTCCTTCTTCCATTGTTGGATGTAGTTTTGGATGATTGGTTCTTGGTTAGCATTACCACTCATAGCTGCAAGATGAATAGTCAAAGGCTTACCGTTAGGTTGTACACGGTAAGTACCCTTCTTCTTGTATCCAGCCTTGTCCAAGATTTCGTTACCCTTCTTAATGTTGTATGAGTAACCCTTAACATCCTTGTCGAAGTAGTCACCGAATTGCTTAGGAATCAAAGTAGGAATTCTAAAGCTTAAGCCGTATGAGTAACGCTTAGCAACTTGGTTAACGTTCATACCGTAACCAATGGCTTGACGAAGAGCCTTGTTGTTCATCTTGGACTTAGGGTTCATTACGTTTTCGCCCTTCTTAGCGTCCCACTTACCTACCTTAAAGCCAAGGTATGAGTATGAAAGTGGAACAGTAGCAATGAAGTTAACGCCCTTAGTATTCTTAACGTTTGGCCATTGTGAGTTGATAACTTGGATAACGTCAAACTTGTTTGACTTAATACTTTGAGCAACTGAGTTAGGGTTGATTACAGTAGCGGTAATCTTGCTAAGCTTTGGCTTGCCCTTGTAGTAGTACTTGTTTGGTATCCAAGTAGCTGATTGACCACGAACAAGTTTTTGAAGCTTGTATGGACCAAAGAACAAAGGCTTCTTACGGATCTTGTCGCTTGACATTAAGTCTGAGAATTTAACGTCCTTTAAGTAGTGGTAAGGTGCTGCAGCTTCCCAGATGTAGCCATTACCACTAGTGTTCATACCTGGCTTCATAGTCTTAAAGTGAAGAACAACCTTACGACCATTTTCACCATCTGGCATTTCAAGACCAGAAATAGTGCTTGCCTTACCTTCGTGGTATTCTTTCAAACCTACCAAGTCAGCTAAACTTGCAGTGTAACGTTGTGACTTAGAATCCTTGTTAGCAATAATTTCATAAGCGTATTCGTAGTCCTTAGCGGTTACTTGCTTACCATCTGACCACTTAACGCCCTTCTTAATGTTGATAGTTGCAGTCTTGGCCTTTTGGTCAATCTTAATGGTAGCTGCACCCTTATTAGTGAAGACATAATGATCATCAGTTGAGAAAAGTGATTCAGCACCATATTGCATAACTTCGGTATCAGTTGCTGAAGTTGAAAGTTCATCATTAAAAATACCTGTGAATGGGGTATCGGTTTCAACAGCAACCTTTACAGTACCACCGTTCTTGGTAGCCTTCTTTGGAACAACTGAACTAAACTTAGCAGCAGTTGAAGCTTCATTAGCGTTTTGATTAGATGACTTCCCACAAGCTGCTAAAGTAAGAGCAACACCTGATAAAAGTGTAATGCCAGCAAATACTTTTGCCTTTTTCATTAGTAAAAATCCTCCATAACTTGGAACAAGTTGATACTATCAATAATAGCACTATTACAAAATAGTTACAATAGCATGAAAACGGCAGGTATCTTTTTAAGACATCTGTCGCTTTTTTATGTTAGTTATTAGATTTTTAATATGAAAGTTTATGTAAAGGATTATTTATTGTTTAGAAATTTTGGAGATTTTTACTAATGTGCCTAATTACTTAGCGTAACCTACTTGGTACCATAATTGGTGACCGTTGTTGTTTTGTGATGGCTTAGTTGAGTAACCGGTGATCTTGTTGTTTACAGCATTGATACTGTATGAGTTGCTGGTTGGGATTACAAAGGCTTCATCGAACATGTACTTTTGCCATTGGTGGAAGACCTTTACACGGTACTTAGTGTTAAATGACTTCTCTGAGTCCATTTCAGCAAGCAGCTTGTTGTTTTCTGGAGTTACGAAACGTTCGTAGTTCATTGGTGAAGTTTCACCGTACATGCTTCCTTGTGATGGTTCAGAAGCTAAGCTCCAACCTGCTTGGAAGAAGTCGATATCCTTAGAATCGTTTTGAACCTTGTCGTAGAATGAGTTGAATTCCATCAAACGACCACCAGTAAGCTTAACGTTCAAACCGATCTTGTGCCATTGTTGTAAGTAGTTTTGAGCAATAGCTTCAGCGTTTGGTGAACCTGACATAGCAGCAAAGTGAAGTACTAATGGCTTACCGTTAGGTTGTACACGCCACTTACCCTTCTTCTTGTAGCCAGCCTTGTCCAATAATTGGTTAGCCTTCTTCAAGTTGTAGTTGTAGCCCTTGATGCTGCTGTCGTGGTATTCACCGAAGCCTGAAGGAATTAAAGTATTAACTCTGAAGTTCAAGCCTTGGGTGTAACGCTTGTTAACGGCATCAATGTTCATTGCGTAACCAATAGCTTGACGCAATGACTTGTTGGAAACCTTGGAGTTCTTATCCATGACATTCTTGCCAGTCTTAGCGTCCCATTTACCCATCTTAAAACCAACGTAGTTGTATGCCAATGGAACTTGAGCAACCCAGTTAACACCCTTGGTGTTCTTAACTTGATCCCATTGTGAGTTAATTACGCCAGCGATATCGAACTTGTGACTCTTAATAGCTTGCGAAGCTGAGTTAGGGCTAACTACTTGGATTACAACCTTGTTTAACTTTGGTTTACCTCTCCAGTAGTACTTGTTTGGTACCCAAGTTACTGATTGACCACGAACAAGCTTATCAAGTTTAAATGGACCAAAGTATAATGGCTTCTTTCTGATTTGATCACATGATTGAAGCTTGTTAAATGGAACATTCTTTAAGTAGTGGTATGGTGCAGCTGATTCCCAGAAGTAGCCGTTACCTGAGAAGTACATACCTGGTCTCATTTGTTTGTAGTGAATTACAATTGTACGACCCTTTTCACCATCTGGCATTTCAATACCAGAAATAGTCTTAGCCTTGCCTTCGTGGTATTCTTTCATACCTTGAATTGACTCAAGAGTTGAATCGTAACGTTGTGCTTGAGTCTTCTTGTTTGCCAAAATTTCGTATGGATATTCAAGGTCTTTAGCATTTACTTGCTTACCGTCTGACCACTTAACACCCTTCTTAACAGTGATGGTTACTGTCTTGGCCTTACGGTCAAGTTTCATAGTTGCGGCACCTTTATTGTTAATTCTGTAATGATCATCAGTATCGAATAATGATTCTTCACCAGGTGCAGCTACATTTGAGTCAATTGCGGAAGTTGATAATTCATCTGAAAAGATTCCAGTAAATGGAGTATCAGTTTCCAAAGCTACAGAAACGGTACCACCCTGCTTGGTAGCTTTCTTAGGAGTTGAATCTGGAAACTTCTTAGCATCCTTTGCTCCTTGGTTATTGCTGTTACCGCTTTGACCACAAGCAGCCAATGCTAATGCGGCCGCGGAAACTACTCCGACAGAACCTAAAATCTTTGTTAATTTCATATAATTATTCCTCCATCTAGGATATCTTTTATGATTTTTATTAAAAATCTTTGAATCAAGTTGATGATTAAATAATACCACGCTATATTAGTTTTTTCAATAGTTTTATGAAATTATTTTTAATTTTTATTTTATTAGAATTACATAACTTTATTATCATGCAGACACAAAAACAGCTCTATCAAGCGATAGAGCTGTTTTAATATATTTATTAGATTATTAATTTTCACGTTGTCTTGCGTCACCAGCACGTTGAAGAGCACGACCAACGTAGTTAATACTTAAGGAAATTACCAAAAGCAAGATAGTAGCTGGAAGCCATAACCATGGACGGTTAATAACGTTAACTGGGTCATCAGCAAATCCAATCAAAGTACCAAGTGATGGTGTAGTAGTTGGCAACCCATAGCCCAAGAAAGACAGACTAGTTTCAATACCAATGTTACCAGCAATAGTTAAAACAACGTCGATGATAATCATTGAAGTAATGTTTGGCAAAACTTCACGGAACATGATTTGTAAGTTAGATGAGCCTGATGTCTTTGATGCCAAAACATAGTCACGGTCACGTTGTGACAGAATGAATGAACGGTAATAACGTGCCGTCGTCGTCCATCCGAACATCGCGATCAAGAATACCAAAGTTACAGCGTTGTAGTTAGGAATAACTGTAGTCAAAACAATGATAATTGGCATTTGTGGCAAAATTTGAATGAAGTCAACTATTCTCATGATGATGACATCAATAACACCACCATAGTAACCAGAAACTAATCCGACTACCAACCCAACGATTTCAGTGATTACAGTAACTGAGATACCGATCATGATTGAGTTACGTCCACCCATGATGAGTAGCTTCAAAATGTCACGACCACCATCATCAGTACCAAGAAGGTGACCACCTTGGCCCCAACCGTAATATGCGTCAGCGATATTCATTTCAGTAATTTGTGCTCTATTCAAGAACAGTGAACCACCAAAAGTGAATAACAAAATTAAAATAATGATAATCAACGCTGTTAAAGCAGACTTAGAACGTAAAATTTCACGTACAGCCACCTTGAATCCAGAAGGTGGGAGAGTAGCCTTTGGTGTAGCGTCTTTTTTACTTGCTTTCTTTGTAGCAGTATCTTTCTTCTTATCAGCCATTTCTTCTCTCCTCCCTATTGAATTCTAATACGTGGGTCAATAATACTCATAATGATATCTGACAATAAGTTACCAATTAAAGTCAAAATACCAAAGATAAGAATCAAAGCAGTTAAAGTGGTGTAGTCACGTTGACTGATTGAGTCAAGGAACAACTTACCCATACCAGGATAACTGAAGACACTTTCAATAATCATTGAACCACTAAGAAGACCAGTAATAGTATTACCAAGGAAGGCAGCGATTGGCAATAATGAGTTTCTCAAAATGTGTTTATGGAAAACGACATTTTCAGGAACACCTTTACTGCGAGCTGTTCTGACGTAGTCTTCAACCTTGTTGTCAACGATACCAGTTCTCAAGTACTGAACGATACCAGTAGTAGTAATCAAAGCATACAAGACTGCTGGCAAAATCATGTGGTAAAGTCTACTGCCAAGCACGCCCCAGAATCCTGACGCGTTAGCTGAAACTGAACCTGAGATTGGGAACCAACCTAAAGTAAAGCCGAAGAGCCATAATCCTAAGATATAGAATACGAACCCTGGCGTTGCCAAAGTAATGTAGTTAAAGATTTGAACACTAGTATCTTGCCATTCATCTTGGTGACGACCAGCAGTGATACCAAGAGGAATAGCAATACTATAAGTCAAAATTGTAGTCAAAAGTGAAAGCCAGAAAGTATTGTTTGCACGATCGGCAATCAATGAAACTACTGGAACGTGCTGGATGTAACTTGTACCTAAATCACCATGGAACAAGTTGCCTACCCATCTAAAGTATTGCACGTACCAAGGATCATAAAGACCAGCAGCTCTTTTTAAAGCTTCAATTTGCTTCGGGTCAGTGTTAGGGTTGATTGATCCGCTGAATGGGTCACCAGGCATCATCTTAGCTAAAAGGAAGACGAGCAGACTCAAGATGATCAATTGAGGGATCATGATTAATAAACGACGTAAGATTGTTTTCCACATGCTTAATCACTCTCCTTTTCTTCTCGTTCTTCAATTTTAGCTTCTTGTGCCATGTCTTTTGGCAAAGCTACCCAGTGGTTAGGAGCTACCTTTTGAAGTGGGTAAACACGACCATTTTCGTCATACCACTTGCTTTGGTTTTCCTTAAATTCTCTTTCGACTTGTTCACGGTGCTTCTTGTGTTCTTCACGGTGTTCTACGTCTACCCTAGGAATTGCGGAAAGAAGTCGCTTAGTATAAATATGAATTGGGTGCTTGTAAATTTCATCACGGCTACCCAGTTCTACCAAACGACCACGGTGCATAATCGCCAAATTTTCTGACATATGCTTAACCACGCCTAAGTCGTGAGAAATGAATAAGTATGCAATGTTGTATTGTTGTTGAATGTGCTTCATGAAGTTCAAAACCTGAGCTTGAACTGATAAGTCCAAAGCACTAGTTGGTTCATCGGCTACAATCAATTTTGGATTCGTAGCTACCGCACGAGCAACACCAATTCTTTGACGCTGACCACCAGAGAATTCATGAGGATATTTGTAAATCGCATCACTAGGCATCCCTACAATATCGAGTAATTCTTGTACACGATCACGTTCTTGATCAGTAGTCAAGTTTTCGAAGTTTCTGATTGGCTCAGCAATGATATCTTCGATTCTCTTTCTTGGGTTCAAACTTGACATTGAATCCTGGAAAATCATTTGAACATCCTTGTTGTAGTCAAGCTTTCTACGATTGCTTGCCTTAGTTACGTCTAGGCCCTTATACATAATTTGACCACTAGTAGCTTTTTCAACACCAACAATTACCTTACCAGTCGTTGACTTACCAGAACCAGATTCACCAATTAAGCCGTAGGTTTCACCTTCACCAATTGAGAAGTTAACCCCATCAACGGCACGAACATAATCAGTAATTCTGTTCCAAAAGCCTGAACGAATTGGGTAATATACTTTTAAATCTTTAATCTGAATTATTTCTTTGCCCATATACTACTCCCCACTTGCTGCTTTTTGCGTTTCGTCTTCGCCTTCAAAATGGAAGGTCTTCCAGCAAGTACATCTTACCCAGTGACCTGGGACTACTTCGTGTACTTGTGGATTTTCTTCATGAGCGCTTGCTGGAATCCATGGGATTCTAGCAGCAAATCTATCACCTGTACGTGGCATATTCTTAAGTGATGGCACAGTACCATGAATAACATGGAGGTCCTCATCTGAATCATCAGTTTGAGGCATTGAATTAAGCAATGATCTTGTGTACGGATGAAGAGGATTTTCGAAAATCGTCTTTACATCTGATTTTTCTACGATTTGACCAGCATACATAACAGCAACTTCATCTGCAGTTTCTGCCACAACGCCCAAGTCGTGTGTAATCAAAATAATACCTGAGTGTGATTGCTTTTGAATGTCTTCAAGCAAGTCCAAAATTTGAGCTTGGATAGTTACATCCAAAGCTGTTGTTGGTTCATCAGCAATGATGATTTCAGGCTTACATGCGATAGCCATCGCAATAACGACACGTTGACGCAAACCACCTGATAATTCGTGTGGATACATTGCGTACATTTCTTCAGGCTTAGGCATACCTACTTGATTAAATAATTCAATAACACGTGCATGACGTGCCTTTTCATCCATATCCGTATGGTAGTATAAAGTTTCAGCTACTTGATCACCAACACGCATCAAAGGATTCAAGCTGGCTAGTGGGTCTTGGAAGATCATACCGATCTTGTCGCCACGAATCTTATTAAACAATGATTCATTCAAACCAACTAGGTTCAATTCGTTGTAAAGAATATCACCTGTAACTTTGGTGTTTTTATGGTCATACAATCCAATAATACTTGCAGCGATAGTACTCTTACCGCAACCAGATTCGCCTACGATAGCAAGAATTTCGTCACGCTTCAAAGTCAAATTAATATCATCTGCAGCATCATAGAATTTCCCTTGCAAACGGTACGCCGTATGCAGGTGCTGAATATCTAATAATAGATCACTCTGCTTTTCCAAAGGTCATTCCTCCATTTATGGCTTTGTTCATTAAAAGCCGTTTAATCTTTTCTATTTATTTTCTAATTATAAACACAAAGCTGGTCGTATGCAAATAGCTACACGGCTTTTTTAGGAAATTAACCTTGATGAGACTCGATATATGAGACTGCATCCCCAACTGTTTTAATCTTTTCAGCTTCTTCATCAGGGATTTCTGAGCCGAATTCATCTTCAAGTTGCAAAATGAATTCTACTAGGTCAATTGAATCAGCATCCAAATCGTCGGTAAAGCTAGTACTTTCAGTGATCTTGTCTTTATCTACATCAAAATTTTCAGCAATCAAATCTTTGATCTTATTAAAAATCTCTTCTTTTGACATATAAATATTCCTCCTTTTTAATAAATTATTTTACTATTTTGAAGCAAATTCGTCTTTAAAATCTTCAACAAGATTTTCTTTAATCATTTTATCAACCTGCTTCAAGGTGTAGTAAATCGGTCTTACATCTGAACGGCCGTGTGTCTTAACAACTGGTGCATTGACACCAAGAAGGACAGCTCCACCATACTTAGCAGTATCAAATTTTGATCTAAGGCTGGATAATGAACCCCTGACCATTAAAGCACCAAGCTTAGTCATGACGCCACCATTTAAAAGACTGTCTTTTAATAGATGTAAAAGAACGCTTGAAGTTCCTTCGATATTTTTAAGAACGGCATTGCCGGTAAAACCATCAGTAACTACAACATCAGCGTTGCCAAGCAATAGTTCGTTACCTTCAATATTTCCTTGGAAGTTCAATGAACTATCCTTCAGCAATTGATAAGCTTGTTGGTGAACATCGTCACCCTTGTCGCTTTCTGCACCAACATTTAAAAGGCTAATACGTGGATTTTCAATACCGCGAATCTTTTCTGCATAATAAGAAGCCATTTGCGCCCATTGCAACAAGTATTCAGGCTTACTCTTAGCGTTAGCACCTACATCTACCATGTTAAAGCCATCATCACTGTTTTGTGCAGGAAGCGTTGGCATCAAACCAGGACGAACGATGCCTTTAATTCGGCCGATGATAAAGATACCACATGCCAAAAGCGCACCGGTGTTACCTAATGAAAGAAGTGCATCAGCTTTTCCTTCTTTAACATAATTTGCGGCAACCACCATTGAAGAATCTTTTTTCTTTCTGATGGCTCTTACTGGCTCATCTTCATCTTCAATAATTTCAGTTGTTGATACAACACCCAATTGATCATTAATTTGATCAGCTGGAATTAATTTACGCAATTGTTCTTTATCACCAAATAGTAAAAATTTAGTGTCGGGCATTTCGCCTTTTACTTTCAAAACAGCCTCAATGATTGCTTCTGGGGCATTTTCACCGCCCATGGCATCAATTGCAATTGTTCTCATATACTTTTTCACCACATCTTTTTTAAATTCTGTTTTGTTCTAATTGCTTATATTCTAACACTTGCTTTAAGGAATTATGTTCCGGACTTGTTAATTCTGGATCTGCTTTAACCAACTCACGGGCGACCTTTTGGGCCACTACTAACGTATTGTAATTATTGACCACATCACCTACGCGAAATTCTGGCAAACCGGATTGAGCTTTACCGAATAAATCACCTTCACCACGCATTTTAAGATCTTCCTCAGCCAATTTAAACCCATTGTTGGTTGCGGCAATGATTTTCATTCTAGCCTTGCCTGAATCCGTCTTAGGATCTGCAATAAAGATACAGTAACTTTGTGTTTGACCACGTCCAATTCTTCCACGCAGCTGGTGCAATTGACTTAGACCAAAACGATCGGCATTATAAATGACCATCATGTTGGCATTAGCTACGTCAACTCCAACTTCGATTACGCTGGTCGTTACCAAAATATTGATTTCACCACTAGCAAAGGCGGACATGATCTCGTCTTTTTTAGCTCCTGGCATTTGTCCGTGTAAAAGCACTACATTCTGATCTGGAAAATCATGGCTTAATTTTTCATGCAATTCTTCAGCATTCTTTAAATCCAGAGTTTCTGATTCTGTAATCAATGGCGTTACCGCATAAATTTGGAAGCCCTGATCTAGTTGCTCGTACATTAACTTGTAAACGTCTTTCATCTGGCTGCTGGTCTTCCAAGCCGAAATGATTGGTTTTCGGCCAGCCGGCAGATGGTGAATTTCAGATACTGTCATATCGCCATAAACAGTCAGAGCCAAAGTTCGAGGAATTGGCGTTGCCGTCATTGCTAAAATATCCGGATTGTCACCTTTATTGATCAAAGCTTGTCTTTGACCAACACCGAACCTGTGCTGTTCATCAATGATGACTAAGCCTAACTTTTTAAAGATGACGTTCTTTTGGATTAAAGCATGAGTACCAATGACGACATTGATCGTTCCGTCCGTTAACTCGCAATAAATTTCACGGCGCTCGAGTGTTTTAGTATTACCTGTAAGTAAAGCTACTCTTACGCCAAGTGGACGCAGCAACTCATCAATCTTTTTAAAATGCTGCGTAGCCAAGATTTCGGTTGGCACCATCAAGGCAGCCTGGTAGCCCGCACTAATTGCCGCAAAGATAGCATAAACAGCTACAATGGTTTTACCAGAGCCAACATCACCTTGAAGCAATCTTCTCATTTGACCATCTGAGTGCATATCCGCGAAAATTTCATTAACAACTTTCTTTTGATCATCAGAAAGCTCAAATGGCAAAGATTTAGTCAAATTAGCTATTTCTTTTAAATCATATTTCTTAGGGTAACCCTGCTGCTTACCATCATGATTTGCAAGCAACGCCAGCTGCAATTCAAAAATGAAGAATTCACGGAAAATCGCACTTCTTTTAGCCAATTCAGCATCATGACCATTTTTAGGGTGATGCATTTTTTGAATAATTTCTTGATCATGTAGCAGACGATACTTTTCCATGATTTCTTTTGGAACAATATCCTGCACCTGATCTAAGAAACTATCAATAGCCAAATTAATTAAATTAATCAGCTTCTTTTGCTTTACATGTCGATTAACTGGATAAATCGGCGCCATACCACTGTCATTTTCTTTAGCAGCTACAAATTTAAAGGCGGACAAACTTTGCCGAGCGACATTGTATTTACCATAAATGGCAACTTCTTGCCCAATCTCAATTTTACTTTTCAGCCACGGTTGATTAAAAAAATTGACCATGACAATATCATGGTCAATTCTTATTTTGAAGCTTAGTCTGCTCTTCTTGTATCCAAATCCACTAACAAAAGGCTCAGTTGCTACGATTCCTTTCAGCATTACCTTTTGACCATCCATGATTTGGTCTAACGGCAATGTTTGAAGTTCGTCATATCGAAAAGGAAAATAAAAGAGTAAGTCATAAATACTATAAATCCCTAAGCTTCCTAGATCAGCTGCAGTCTTTGTCCCTACGCCTTTTAAATCTGTTACCGGAGCAAATAATGCATTATCTAACATTTTATTCAACTGATACTAAGAAATGATATACTGGTTGACCGCCATCATGAATTTCAAATTCAAGATCATCATGTTTTTCTTCAAGTTGGCTAACCACTTCTTGTGCTTCTTCTTCATTTGAATCACGACCAAACATGATGGTAATGATTTCTGAATCTTCATCAAGCATCTTTTCGATCATTTCGGTAGTAGCCTTGATCAAATCAGCGTTATCAACCTTAATATTACCGTCGATGATACCAAGGTAATCATTCTTGTGAATTTCTACGTCGTCAATTTCAGTATCACGAGTAGCTTGAGTTACTTCACCTGAAACTACAGTGTCGAGATCTTCTGACATAGCTTCAACGTTATCATCAACGGAAGCATCTGGGTTAAATGAAAGCATTGCAGTAAGACCTTGTGAGATAGTCTTGCTTGGTACGATACCTACTGGAATGTCACTAACTTCTGCAGCTTGCTTAGCAGCCATCACGATATTACCGTTGTTTGGCAAAACAATTGCCTTCTTAGCACCTGACTTCTTGATTGCATCAATAAAGTCTTGGGTTGATGGGTTCATTGTTTGACCACCAGAAATAATTCTGTTTACGCCTTCGCTTTCAAACAATTTTCTAATACCGTTACCAGAAGCTACGGCAATAACAGCAAAGTCAACTGATCCTTGTTGTTCTTCATCTTGATCAACGATGCTTTCGTGTTGGATACGCATGTTGTCGATCTTGATCTTGCCTAATTGACCGAATTGACTACCGTACTTGAAGACATCACCAGGGTGTTCGGTGTGAACGTGAACCTTAGCAATTTCACCATCAGATACAGCTAAAAGTGAGTCGCCCAAACCTGACAAGTGCTTTCTGAATTCTTCCAAATCGAATTTCTTCTTGTTTGGCACGTCAGCGTTAAGGTCAACCATAATTTCAGTACAGTAGCCGTTCTTGATATCTTGAGTAGCTAGTTGACTTTGTACAGAAGATTGGTGGTGCATTGCGTTGATCATTTCATCCATTTCAGTTTCGTCAGGTTGATATTGATCAGCAAAGTTTTCACCAAGAAGACCTTCTAAGAAACCTTCATAAATGAACAAAAGTCCTTGACCACCTGAGTCAACAACACCAACTTGCTTCAATACTGGAAGTAAATCTGGAGTTGATTTAAGAGCCTTCTTAGCACCTTCAACAACTGCCTTCATTACTTCAGTAACATCATCAGTGTCATTAGCCTTAGAAGCACCTTCTTGAGCAGCAACACGAGCTACAGTCAAAATAGTACCTTCGACAGGTTTCATTACTGCCTTATAAGCAGTAGCTACACCATTTGAAAAGGCGTTAGCCAATTCTTGTGCAGTTAAGGTCTTCATGCCTTGAGTAGCTTTGTAGAAGCCGCGGAACAACTGTGAAGTAATAACACCACTGTTACCACGTGCACCCATCAACATTCCTTTAGCTAAGCTTTCAGTCAAATCACCAACATTGCTGCTAGGATTTTCAGAAACGGCTCTTGCCCCACTTTCAATAGTTAAATTCATGTTGGTACCAGTATCACCATCAGGAACTGGGAACACGTTCAATGAGTTAACAAACTCAGCGTTCTTACCAATTCTGTGGGTGGCAACACGCACCATATCTCTAAATTGCTTACTATCTATTTCATTTAAAACCACTATTTAAAACCTCCGCTTACGTTATTCGTCAAGTACTTTTACGCTTTGAACGATTACATTAACGGCTTTAGTGTTAATTCCTAATTGATTAGAAAGATTGAATTTAACACTGTCTTGAACATTCTTACTTACTTCAGAAATCTTAAGTCCATAACCAACAATAATGTACACGTCAACAGTAATTTCATTATCTTCTGACTTTACAACAACGCCACGTTTATAGTTGGCGCGGTTAAGAATCCCGTCAAAGCCATCGCGAATAGCATTCTTAGATGCCATTCCTACAACGCCATAATTAGACGTAGCTGCGCCACCAACAACAGTTGCAATTACACCGTTTGAAATATCAATCAAACCATCTTTTGTCTTGATCTTAACAGCCATCTTTGTCCTCCGTCTCATTATCTATGTATACGTTTATTATTTTATCATAGTACTTACTCAATCAATAAACAAAATACGTTGTAAAAAAATCCTTTTAGAGTTGAATTGCTTCAAAACATATGATAATCTAATTAAGTATGACACCACAAATAAAGGAGGTTTAGCAAATGGCAAAAGATTACGTAACAGGTAAGAAGACTACATTCGGTAACAAACGTTCACACTCAATGAACTCAGCTCGTCGTGCTTGGAAGCCAAACCTTCAAAAAGTTCGCATTCTTGTTGACGGTAAGCCAAAGCGCGTTTGGGTTTCAACCAAGGCTTTAAAGTCTGGTAAAGTTACTCGTGCCTAATAATAAAAAAGCCTATTAGATCTTCGATCTGGTAGACTATTTTTTTACGCTTTTTTAGCAATCATAAAAGGGACAGCTTCACGCTGTCCCTTTTTCTTTTATTTCATAATGTTGTGATGCTTATCATCGTCTGAAATTTCTTCTGCCATTCTTTCATCGATTGGCGTATAAGCATACTCAGTAATCATTTCACCAAGCTTAGTTGGCAAACCTAAATCTTGATAAGTAACATTTCTAGCTGCACCGTTAATTGTAGCAACTTCCTTATTCTTCTTTTTATCAAAAACATGAACGTGATTCTTGTGCATGTAGTCCTCTACATTTCTCTTTGCACGATCAAGTCTGGCTTCATAGCGACCGTTTTCGAAATCAGCAACATCTTTTTCAAAATCAATATACTTCATAATATTTCCTCATTTCTTTTTCTTTACCCTATTTTCACACTTTTTCAAAGATTATGAAAGCGATTGATATCTTTAGAATAAATTGCCGCAATCAAGCCTTGTTTAAAGGTAATCTTGAAACTGTCGCTGTTAGGTAAAAATTCATTTGATGAAAAAACGCGAGGATACTTACCTGAATAATTTTTCAGATCATATCTTGCACCAATTATATTAAAATTCTCAGTTGCAGAGAGCAAAGCAAAACCGATATACGGATATTCTTCCTTTCTCTCAATCACATGCATCCCTGGGTTAAAGAATTCGATGCTGTTTTGTTTATCTGACAATTCTACCTTTGGCGCAAATTGATTAACAGCCGGATTAAGAAGCATCAATAAATTAATCAAGAAATGGTCTAGTCTGCCACCGGTTGCACCTAAAATAGTTAATTTATCTGCATGATAGTCGTTAAAAACCGTTTGCAGCATTAACTCCGAATCGGTCAAATCTTTAACTGGGTTAGAATAGCGGATGTCTGTTACGCTCTTTTCAATCCGTGCCAAATCATTATCTTGTAATGAATCAAAGTCGCCAATCGCTACATCGGGCGTAATACCTAGTTCTTCTAAAAACAAGGCACCACGATCGACACCGAAAATCAATTCATGATTGCGTTTAGCCTCTAATAGCTGCTCTTTAATATTCTGGGGCCATAAATCAGTTGGGCCACCTAATAATGCATATGCTCTCATTATTTAATGACATTTTCTAATTTACGAACTTGGTTAGCTATATCACCATCTTTATATAAATATGAACCCACTACAAAGACATTAGCACCAGCATCCTTGGCGATTTTAATAGTTTGATCATTAACACCGCCATCTACTTCAATAGCAATATCGTTGCTAACAATTTCTCTAGCCTGTTTAATTTTCTCAGCAGAATCCTCAATAAATTTTTGTCCGCCAAAGCCAGGATGAACCGTCATTACTAATACCTGATCAAGCTTAGATGCAAACTTAGCTACAACATCGCTAGGCGTATCAGGATTAATTGCTAAAGAAGTTTTGACATCATTGGAAATTAAGTAATCAAGCCAATAATCCAATTTCTTCTCACTCATTGCTTCATAGTGAAGTTCAATCAGATCAGCACCCGCATCCACAAAGGCTGGTATAAGATCATCTGGATTATCACTCATTAAATGAATTTCTGATTCTGTCATCGGAAATTCACGTTTGAAGTCTTGAACCAATTGAGGTCCAAAAGAAAGATTAGGCACAAAATGTCCATCCATAATATCGATGTGAAATCTGCTAATTCCTGCAGCAATGGCATCTTTGACATCATTTTCTAAATTTAGATTATCTGCATTCAAAATTGATGGTGCAATAAGCATATTTTCCTCCGTTATTTTAAGTATTCGGGGATGCGGCCTTCACTAATTTCGGTCCGCATTGCCAAATAATCCTTGTATCGGCTTGCTAAAATTTTACCTTCTTCAAGCAGCTTCTTTACTTCACAACCTGGTTCTTTCAAGTGCTGACAGCCGCGAAACTTACATTTTTGACTAGCACGCTTGAATTCCACAAAGTAATTGCATAATTCATTAAGTTTAATTGGGGTCAAATCAATTGAAGAAAAGCCAGGTGTATCAGCAAGGAAGCCTTCGCCCAACTTAAACAATTCTACTTTTCTAGTAGTGTGCTTACCGCGGTTTAAACTAGTCGAAATTTCGCCTGTAGCTTGATGAGCGTCTTCTTTTAAGTGATTCAATAAAGTTGACTTACCCGCACCAGATTGTCCCGCTAGCGTCCAAATTTGATCTTTACCGATCAATTCTGGAATCTTAATTTGTACATCATGATAGTCAGTAAAAACAGGATAACCGATTTCTTGATAGTAAGCTAAAGATTTTTTTATTTCACTAAGTTTATCATCGTCGATCAGATCAGCCTTAGACAAATAAATAGTTGCCTTTACCTTTTGCCAAGAAAAGAAAGTCAAAAAGCGGTCTAATAATTCTAATGAAAAATCTGGTTCAACCGCAGAAATTACCAATAATACATGGCTAACATTTGCGACAGCTGGACGGCCAATTCGATTTAACCGCGGCATAATTTTAACCAGATAACTCATTCCTTTGTCATCGATCTGGATTTCTACTCGGTCTCCTACTGCTGGTTTTTGCTTTTTTTGACGAAAAACGCCACGAGCACGCGTTCTCACGATACCCGCAGCGGTTTCTACGTCATAATAACCAGCAATTAAACCAATAACAGTTCCTTGTGCTAGTTTCATTTATTTAGTCACCTTTTCATTCAAGATAGTTTCTCCATTGCGGACTACTCTTAATTGTCCTGCACCATTCTTAATTGAAAATGGAATTGAGAAGCTCATATCACGTTTAATATAAAGATCACGGTAAATATTGCTTAAGTAGTGATCGTCGTCCTTAATATAGATCTGAACATGATCGCCCTTAGTAGAACTTGACTTGCTGGATGAACTGTCTTCATCTTTATTATTATCTGTTTCTCCAGCACTGTCGTCTGCTGTCCCAACATAGTTTACGGTAAAGTTCTTAGTTATTGTGGTCTCTTTTTCTTCCTTGGGTCCACGAGAAACCTTAATTGCAATGGTTGAGCCACGATCAACTTTTGTTCCAGGACCTGGATCCATTGAAATGATTAAGCCTTTTTCGACATCATCAGAGTACTCTTGATTAATCTGCAAAGTTAAACCATGATCTCTTGCATAATCTTGAGCACTCTTTAATGAGTAATTATGCAAATCTTTCAATGTCACCGTATTACTTCTTTGACGTGGAGCCTTACCTCTAGAAACTACCAAAGTAATTGTAGTTTGCGTTGGCTTAACTTCAACCCCGGCAGCAATACTTTGCGAAATGATGTTGCCTTGAGTAATCTTGCTTGAGAATTGATCTTCTCTAACCACATCGAAGCCCTGATTTTCTAACTTCTCAGCGGCCTTATCATAATCATCGCCTACTACGTCAGGCACCTTTACCATGCTTGAACCGCTAGAAACGATCAAATTGACAGATTTTCCTCGATCAAGAGAATTGCCAGCCGTCGGATTAGTGGCAATGACATAGCCCTTTTTAACATCATCAGATTGACGTCGAATAATTTTACCCACTTGCAAGCCAGCAGCTTCTAACCTTCTCTCCGCTGCATTCTCAGCAATGTTGGTTACATCAGGGACATTGACTTGCTTGGGTTGATTATTGCCGCTTAAAGCAAAAATCATAATGAAAATAATCAACCCAGCGGCAATCACAGAAAAGATCCACCACCATTTATGAGCTTTAACATTCTGCCAAAAGCTCTTTTTTTCTTTCTTAGGTGTTTCTTCTACCTCTGATTTTTCCTCTTTCTTGGATTCCTCAGCAGTAGTCTTTTGTGGTTTAAATCCTGGTAAAACGATGGTTTTATCATCGCTATTGCCGTGATTCGGAACAAAGATTGGTTCATCGCTTCGTTCGGGATCAAGACTGCTATCAAGATCTGCCTTCATTACTTGAGCAGAAGCGTAACGATCACGTGGATCCTTAGCTGTCGCCTTTAAAACGACATTCTCTAATGCTTGCGGAACGCTCTTGTCTTTCTTTCTAATTGAAGGAATAGGTTCTTGAGCATGTTTTAAAGCAACAGAAACAGGCGTATCCCCATTAAATGGCACAGTACCTGTAATCAATTCATAAAGAATGATCCCAAGAGAATAAATGTCGGATTGCTTAGTAACCAATCCTCCTCTTGTTTGTTCTGGTGACATGTAATGGACAGAACCCATCACTGAATTAGTTTGCGTAATTGAGCTTTGGTTAAGCGCTACTGCAATACCAAAATCGGCGATTTTAATATTACCTCTTTTATCCATTAAGATATTTTGTGGCTTTAAGTCTCGGTGAATCACATTATGCTTGTGAGCAAGAGCTACCGCACTTAAAATTTGATCCATGATGCGAATTACTTCACGCAAATCTAATGGAGAATTTTCACGGATATATTCTTTTAAATCAGGACCGTCGACATATTCCATTACCATATAAGGAAGTCCATGATCCGTACCAACATCAAGAACTGAGACAATATTAGGATGACTTAGCTCACTGGTAGCTAATGCTTCTCTTTGGAAGCGAGCTTGCGTTTGAGGTTCATTTTGCAAATCTAAGCGCAAGATTTTAACAGCAACTTTACGCTGTAAAATAATATCTTCAGCCAGATAAACATTGGCCATCCCGCCTTCGCCTAAAGTATCAATAATGCGATAGCGCTCTCCAAGCAGATAACCTTTATCGATCACTGCTTTCGTCCTCCTTATTCCAAATTAGGCAGACAGTAATATTGTCACCACCACCTAATCGATTAGCCTCGCTAATTAACTTATTGCAGCGTTCTTTCAAACTTAATTCTTTAGTTGCCAAAATTTGTTGAATTTGCGGATCACTAAGAGAATTAGTTAATCCATCGGTACACAACAAGATAATGTCATTATCGCCCAATTTAATTTCATTAATCTCAGGATCAATCGTACTAGATACACCCAAAGCTTGAGTAATAATGTTCTTTTGTGGGTGATGCTTAGCTTGTTCTTTGGTAATTTGACCCATTTTAACCAATTCGTTGACTAAAGAATGGTCTTCTGTGAGTTGAACAAACTTTCCTTCTGAGTAGCTATATGCACGTGAATCACCCAAATGAGCAATTAAAGCATCATTGTCAAAAGCAAAGGCTAAAACAATGGTGGTCCCCATTCCGTTTAAATCGGGAAACTTATCAGCCGTTTTCAAAATGGTTTCATTTTCAGAATTTAACTGAACATCCAACCATTTATGCGCAATATTAGTATCGGTGAAGTCGGTAATGCCGAAGTTATGCCCCAAATGCGTAACTGCCATTGTTGAGGCTACGTCGCCGCCTTGATGTCCACCCATGCCGTCGCAGACGACCGCCAAAGTGATTCCCTTGCGATTTTTAAAAACTTGTACAAAATCTTGATTGCTTTTTCGTACCTTACCGATACTAGAAGCGTATGCTGTTTCAATCAAAAATCTAACCTCGCATCTTAAATTTAGCAATGAAAAATCCATCATTGTTATCTTGGTCAGGCATTATTTTTAGCATCCCAGTCTTTGATTTCAACTTGCTGAGCTTGAATGGCTTTAATTCGAAATCGGGATGCAATTTTAAGAATTTTTCGACCACGGCTTCATCTTCTTCTACCGAAATTGAGCAAGTAGAATAAACTAATTCACCGTCTTCTTTTAATAATGGACTAACTGATTCTAAAATTGCCAATTGAATTTTTTGTAAATTCTGCAAGTCGCGTTCAGTCTTAGTATAGCGAATTTCTGGCTTACGTCTTAATAAACCTAAACCAGAACAAGGTGCATCTACTAAAATCTTAGTAAATTCTCCCGGCTTGAAAACATCTTGTACTTTGCGCGCATCACAAGCTTTAATTTTAACCTTATTAGCTACATTCATTCTTTTCGCATTTTCTTTAACTAAATGCAATTTCTTTTCATGAATGTCTAAAGCTGTTACATCACCGACGACAACTCGCTCTGCCATTTGCACGGTTTTACCGCCCGGAGCACTACATGCGTCCAAAATATGCTCTTCTTTGGAATCAAAATCAAAAGATTCTATCACTAAACTAGCGGCTTCATCTTGAATTGTCAATTTTCCGCGCTTGAATAAATCACTTTGACTAACGCCGCCATGATCTAAAATTATATCATTAACAGATAAGTTAGACCATTCGGGTTCATAACCTTCCGTTTTTAGTTGATTAAAGACTTGATCTCGATCACATAATGCTGAAATGCGGACACTATTTTTAGCCGGTTGATTGATGCTTTCAAGCAACTTTTTAGTACGGTCCATGCCCCAATGATTGGCAAAATAATTTACTAGCCATTCAGGCATACTTTCTTTTACACTCAAATATTTTATTTCATCTTTTGCGTCAGGTAAAATTACGCCTCGTCTAATAAATGAACGTAAAATTCCATTCACTACACGATAGCCAGATGAGTGATGCTTGCCAAACTGTTTAGCAAGTTTATTTGCTTCATCTAAGACCGCGCGATTGGGAACTTTATCCAAAAAGACAATTTGATAAATGGACATCAATAAAAGTGGCTTTAGATATTTCTCAGTTAATTTAATTCTCACTAAGCCTTTCAATTGATACTCTAAAAAAAGTCGATACTGAATCGTCCCATAAACAATCTTAGTGGCTAAATTTTGATCAGCCTGTGAGAGATCTGAATGGTTAAGACTGTTATTTAGGCTGATGTTTGAATAGGATTTATCTTGTAAAACCTTGATTAATGTTTCTAAGCTGATTGCACGAGCGCTTTTACTTGTCGACAATTTCTTCTCCTGGTGTAAACTTGCTACCTTGACCGTTCAAAAAGTTCTTAATATTCATGCGCTTCTTGCCACTTGGTTGTACTTCAAGCAAATTCAAAACATTACCATCGGCAAAACTAATAGCGAAGCGACCCTTATTTGCGACAACTGAACCTGGCTTCAAATCTGTAGTTTCATCAGCAACTTCAGCCTTCCAAACCTTGAAACGCTTGCCTTCAACCATCATGTAAGCGCCTGGATCTGGGTTAAGAGCACGAATCATATTATTGGCTTCAGTAGCTGTCATGCTAGTAGTGATTCTTTCTTGCTCTTTGGTAATATTAGGTGAAAAGACCACTTTATCAGGATCTTGAGGCGTCTTTTTAACAGTACCATCAATAATTGAAGGTAAAGTCTTAAGCAAAAGATCACGACCTACAATTGCCAACTTGGCAAATAAAGTACCAGCATTATCATCCGGTTGAATCTTAATTGCTTCTTGAGCATAAATATCGCCGGCGTCCATCTTTTTGACCATTTCCATAATGGTAATACCAGTTTCGGCATCCCCGTTAATTAAAGAATATTGGATTGGTGCACCGCCACGATACTTAGGCAAAAGTGAGCCATGAACATTTACAGCAGCAATTTTAACTGAATTCAAAAACTTAGTTGGCAAAAATTGACCATAGGCTGCAGTAACAATTAAGTCAGCGTGCATATCAATTAATTCTTGCATTTCGTCAGAGCCAGATAATTTTGCAGGTTGGTAAATAGGTAAATTATGTTTTTCTGCAGCAACCTTAGCTGGACTCTTAGTAATTTTTTGCTTACGTCCAACCTTCTTGTCTGGTTGAGTTACTACAGCCTTAATTTCATAATTATTTTCAATTAAACCTTCAAGTACTGGAACTGAAAATTCCGGTGTTCCCATAAATATTACTGATGTCATTACAGCATCTCCTCTACATTATTCTTTCTGGTTCATTATCAATAAAAATACTTAAGCCATACTTCTTTGCTTCCTGTGCGGAATCCTGAACATGGTGTAATAGTTTATTCAAATTAGGTTCTTTTTTATATTTTACCAGTATTTGGTAATAATATTGATTTTTTACACGAGAAATTGCACTTGGCGTTGGCCCTAAAATAATCGTTTCTGCATGAAGCTCTTTAGTTAAATAGCGTTTGATCTTAAAAGCTTCTCTTGCAGCGTTTTGCTCTTTTTTAGCAGCAATTGAAATTAAAACAGTAAAGAAGTATGGTGGATAGTTTCCGGCGTGTCTAACGTTCATTTCATAGCCATAAAAACGCTCATAGTCCTGCGTCTTAGCTAATTGAATAGCGTAGTGTTCCGGATTATATGTCTGGATCAGCACTTCTCCTTCTTTATCTGCTCGGCCAGCACGCCCAGCAACTTGCGTTAAAAGCTCAAATGTCTTTTCAGAAGCATTGTAATCTGAGAGCCACAAACCTGTATCGGCATTGATTACTCCTACCAAGGTTACATTAGGGAAATCCAAACCTTTGGCAATCATTTGCGTTCCAAGTAAAATATCTGCTTCGTGATTACCAAATGCATCCAAAATTTTCTTGTAGCTACCCTTTCTACGGGTGGTATCAACATCCATGCGTAAAATTCTAGCGCCTGGCAAAAGTTCTTCCAACTCTTCTTGTACTTTTTGCGTTCCAGTACCCAAAAAACGAATTTGAGAACTTTGACAATTAGGACAACGAGTAGGAATTGGTTCAGTGTGACCACAATAGTGACACTGCATGCTGTTAGTATCCTTATGCAAGTTCAAAGATACATCACAGTTAGGACATTTTAAGACAAAGCCACATTCTCGACAAAGCATAAAGTTGGCAAAACCGCGACGGTTAAGCATCAAAATAACTTGTTCTTTTTTCTCTAGTCGCTTTTTAATCGCATCAACTAGTTCAAGCGATAAATCAAATTGGCCGCCTGCAAATTGAACATGTTTTAAATCGATTAATCTTACTTTAGGCAGCTTCTTATTGTTGGCTCTCTTGGTTAGTCGTAAAAGATGATAGACATTCTTTTGTGCCCTTGCACGGCTTCCTAAAGACGGCGTTGCGCTGCCTAATACAAGTGGACAGTGATGGTATTTACTGCGCCAGATAGCCACATCTCGAGCGTTATAGCGCGGATCAGACTCTTGCTTGTATGATGACTCGTGTTCCTCATCGATCACGATTAAGCCGATATTTTTAAGCGGTGCAAAAACCGCACTTCTGGCACCAACTACTACTTTGGTTTCGCCGCGGCGTATTCTGCGCCATTCATCATATTTTTCTCCTTCAGATAACGCACTGTGCAAGACAGCAACTTCTTGACCAAATCTTGCCTTTACTTGACGCACCATCTGTGGGGTAAGCGAAATCTCTGGCACCAGCATCAAGGCGGTTCTGCCTTGGGCTAAAGCTTTACTGATGGCATGCAAATAAACTTCAGTCTTGCCGCTACCAGTAATTCCTTCAAGCAAAAATGTTTCAGCTTTTTTCTCATCGATAGCTTTGGCAATTTCGTCTAAAGCATGTTGTTGTTCATCATTTAACTTGATTGGAGCTGGTTTTTCATCATCTTTAAAGCCTGCTAAAGGATCACGATAAACTTCAACTGCCTTTTTCTTTAGCCAGCTTTTTTTAACAGCCGAATTCAAGACTGCAGCGGTTAAACCCAATCCAGCTTCTAATTCCTTTTGTGTTTTGGGATAAGCATCGGTATGTTCAATGATATCCATCAAAAGCTGCTTTTGCTTTACCGCATTTTGCCGCAAAGTATTATAGATTTTAGTATATTCTTCTGGTGCCAAAGCCAATGCATATTGATTTTCCTTTTTCTTTTTAGCCTTATTGTCGACAACATACTCAATCTTGGCATCATCATTTTTTAGCAAACTGCGGATTTTCTTGATTTGTGTTGAATCTGTTATTTTATTTAAATCAATGGGATCGCCTTGAAAAAACGGCATCTCTTTAGCCTTTGGACTAGCAGGTAGCAATAGTTTACGATAGCCGGCCCGCATCACCCATGGCAGCATAGCCTGTAAAATTTTGATCCGGTATGAATAAATATTTTGTGCTAAATCTGCAGATAATTTAACTAATTCAGGCGTTAGTGGCGGCATTTCATCAACCACTACCAACAAATCCTTCATTTTGCCTTTAAAATTGCTAGTTTCAGATAGGCCGATAACAAAGCCTTGCACTTTTCTGGGTCCAAAAGGCACTACTACTCTTGACCCGACTTGGATTTCCTTCTCAATGTCAGAGGGAACATGATATTCAAAAACGCGATCAGTCTGTCGCGCCGCAACATCTACAATCACTTGAGCAATCATCTAATCACCTGTAAAAAAGACCTTCACCCCATAGGATGAAGGTCAATCAATTAATCTTCGAGGTTAACCTCGGCATGTGCTGGGTCAACTGTAACTTTTCCAGCAGCGATTTCTTCAAGTGCCTTACCAACGGCCTTATCACACTTAAAGTGTTCAAGTGTTGGGGGATCGCCAGCTTCAAGTTCATGTGCTCTCTTAGCAGCAAGAACAGATAATGAGTAACGTGAGTCAACACGTGACAATAATTTATCAATTGATGGGTAAGTAATTCTCATAATTAATCCTCCTTGACCATCTTGCGGTAGTCATCAATTACACGTTTAACACTGACATGTTCTGCATCAACAATTGCTTTAATATGATCTACTGCATTAGCTACTGTATCATTAACTACTGCATAATCATAGTCTTCCATTTCTAGAATTTCATTTCTGGCTTGCTTGATACGACCACGAATTACTTCTTCTGGTTCTGTACCACGATGTTCTAATCGCAAATGCAAAGTATGTAAATCAGGTGGGGTTAAAAAGATGAATACGCCATCTGGCATCTTTTCACGCACTTTTTGTGCCCCATTGACATCAATTTCAAGTAAAACATCCTTGCCTTCATGAAGCATCTTCTTCACTGGAGCGAGGGGCGTTCCATAATGATGTCCAACGTATTCATTATATTCTAATAGCTCCCCATTTTTAATAGCTTCTTGAAAACGTTCCTCGCTGACAAAGAAGTAATCCTTGCCGTCAACTTCACCTGGACGAGGTTTTCTAGTAGTCATTGAGACTGAATATTCAAATGGAAAGACCTTGTTCTCCACAATAGCACTTTTTACAGTCCCTTTACCAACACCTGAGGGACCGGAAAGTACAAGTAATAAACCTTTATCTGCCATGCTGAACTCCTCTTAGTAACTATTAATATATCTAGTTTGCACTAAAATCGCGAGATTTTCAAGTTTTCACTTTTTATTATTTTGTATGTGCCAAACACTTGTTTTGTAGAACCGAAGTTCGTATAATTATTTTATCGAACATCGGTTCAGTAAAGGATGATCAATATGACTAATTTTTTAACCAAAAAACTAAAAAAAGCTTATCACCATTTGTTCGAATACAATACTGATAAGCTTTGTATTTATAGCCAATTTAATGGCATAATTTTAGCACGTCTGTCTTATGCTATTTTGCACAAGAATTATATTTTAATTACCTTTCAGGATGGTAGCTACGAGATTGGCCAAATTCCCAAAAGAATTTCAATTGGACGTTTCGTTTTACGCGACATCGATCGAAAAATATTACGCATCGTTGATATCGATGATATTTTTCGTGTCGACCTATAATTAGCCCACTTTAGTAAAGGTCTCGCAGACCACCTCAGTATCCTCGGTAAATTTTTTACCTAATTCTTCCTTGCATTCCCAGGTGAAAAAAGCCTCATGAACTTTTCTCCAAGATTCATAGCTGCGGTCGCCTTCACCTTCTAAGTAAGCGTGTTTTTCAGACACGTTTTTAAATGGCATGATCTCCACGGTCTCATTTTTTATGACGCATACTGGTTGATTATTACCATCTAAGACAATCGAATACATGCCAACAACTGGCAAATCATCTGCTGATATATAGATGCTTGTTGTTGCTGTCTTGATTCCTCTATTAATCAAATCACTCAAAACATCTGCATCGTGACTATTAGCACCAAATGCATAAGCTCCTTCTAATGCATTCGGCGCTATTTTATTTTTTTGACAAAATTCATTCCAAAATTTGCTAATACTATTCATCTTTTATGCTCTTAATCAAATCAGCGGCATTCTTCTTAGCTGCATCTGTCACGTCTTGTCCGGCCATCATTTGTGCAATGGCAGTAATTGTTTCTTCCTTGCTTAATGGGCCAATCTGAGTGAAGGTTGAACCATCTTTTACTTGCTTAGCCACAAGATAACGTTGATCACCTGCAGCAGCTACTTGAGGTGAGTGCGTAATTGCAATTACCTGCTTGTTGTGACCAATAGAATGCATCTTTTTACCAATCGCAGCAGAAACACGACCGGAAACACCAGTATCAATTTCGTCAAAAATCATTGTTCCTACCGGTTCAACGCGGCTAAAGATAGCCTTCAAAGCTAAAATCAATCTTGATTGTTCACCACCAGAAACAATTTTTACTAATGGCATCAAATCTTCACCAGGGTTTGGAGCAATGAGAAATACAATTTCATCTGTACCCTTTTTAGTAAAGGTTTTAGTTTCATCAAAATTGATTGAGAAGCGAGCTTTTTCCATATATAAGTCAGCAAGCTCTTGCTTAATTTGCTCTTCTAGTGAATGCGCTACTTTTTCACGAGTTAAATGCAGCTTGCGTGCTTTTTGCGTTAAACGTTTTTCTACTTCTGCAACTTCAGCTTGAATCTTCTCTTCATCAAGGCCACCAGTTTCAAACTGGCTGAGTTCTTTTTGTACCTTGCTGTAGAAATCAAACACGTCTTTCAATGTTGGACCGTACTTTTTTTTCAAAGAATTCAAAGTATCAAGTCGATTAGTGACATATTGGAAACGTTCTTCGTCAAAATCCATCTGGTCCATCAAGTTGGACAATTCACTGCGAGCATCATTTAAAGCATAAACACCGTCATCAACAGTTTTGGCAAAGTCCTTAAACTTGGAACCAAACTCCGTTAAGTCAGTAGCCGCATTCTGTGCATCCCCCAACAATGTGGCTATTCCATGCTCATCATCATCGTAAAGCTGCATAAAGTAGTTAGCCGTATCTGCGATCTTTTGATAATTATTCAGCTCGTTATACTCTTCTTCGAGCTTTTCATCTTCTTCAGGATCCTCTAAGTCAGCGGATTCCAATTCATTATTTTGAAATTGCAAAATATCTTGCTTTTGTGCCAATTCCTGTGCATCCTGACGCAAATGACGCAGTTGACGGGTTAGCTTTTGCCATTTTTCAAAATCAGCTTGATAATCTGCCAAATCATCCTTAAAAGAAGCTGGTGCATAATTATCAACCAAATCAATCTGACGATCCTGATCCATTAGAATTTGCTGATCGTGCTGGCCATGAATATCAACTAAATAATGGCCTAAATCACGCAAAACGTTAATCGTCGTGAGCTGTCCATTAATTCGTACTACGTTTCTGCCTTTAACCGCCAGTTCACGGCTAATTACCAACTGATCATCATCATGAGGCAAACCATATTGATCGCATAGTTGAGCAATTTTTTCTTTCTGGTCATCAAGCTCAAACAGTCCTGTAATGACAGCCTTATTTTCACCCGATCTGATCATTTCTTTTTGACCGCGGCCACCCATTAACAATGAAACAGCATCAATAATAATCGATTTACCAGCACCGGTTTCACCAATAATGACCGTCATCTTTTCTTGAAAGCGAACCTTCAGACTTTTAATAATCGCAAAGTTTTTAATATCCAGTTCGACTAGCATCTCATCACTCCTAAAGCCCGTTTACAGCGCGCTCGACTACTTCCTCTGGGGTACCTTGCCATAGGTTATGACCACCATCTGCTTCATCTTTTTGCAAATGAATCAAAAATTCGATATTGCCTTTACCACCCTTAATAGGTGAATAATCAACGCCTAAAACGTTGAAGCCGATGTCCAAAGCTTTTTGCATAGTATGTTCAATGACTTGCTTATGAACTTCATGATCATGCACAATACCATGCTTACCCACATTTTCAGGACCAGCTTCAAACTGAGGCTTAATCAAACAAACAGCATCGCATTTATCCTTCAAAATGGCACACATTGGCGGCATGATCAAATCAAGTGAAATAAATGAAACATCGGTCATCGCAAAGTCAGGCAAACCTTGATCAAAATCTTCTGGCTTAGAGTAACGGAAATTTTGCTTTTCCATTACCACAACTCTTGGATCATCGCGGAGTTGCCAAGCGAGCTGATTATAACCAACATCTAATGCATAAACCATCTTGGCACCATTTTGCAATGCTACATCGGTAAAACCACCAGTTGAAGCACCAATATCCAGACAGATCTTATCCTTTAAATCAATATCAAAAACTTTTAAGGCTTTTTCTAATTTAAAACCGCCACGCGAAACATACTTTTTTCCATCATCTTTAACGTAAAACTTTTCGCCTTCTGGAAATTTAGTTCCGCTTTTATCAATTCTTTGATGATTATGATCAGAAACCAGTCCCGCCATAATTGCTCTTTGTGCTGCAGAACGAGAGTGAAAAATTCCTTGTTCTGCTAATAAAATATCCGCTCTTTGCTTTGTCATTTATAACACCTTTTGATATAGATCCAAAAATCCTGCCAAGATTTCACCATTCAGGCCGTGCAAATCATCTTTGGCTTGCTTAATCAAATCCCTTAATTCTTTACGACTCTTGTCAATGCCAAGAAGAGTCAAGGTATTGTTCTTGCCTTCTTCTTGGTCCTTATGCGTTGCTTTACCAGCTTCTTCGCTAGTTTCAACAACATCAACCAGATCATCATAAATTTGATAAGAGCGACCAAAGGCCTTAGCATAGTCAATTAACTTAACTTGTTCAATATCTGTAGCCTTAGCATAAACAGCGGCCATTTCAACACTAGCTTGGATTAAGCAACCGGTTTTTAGCCATTCCATCTTATTGATAAAATCAGCATCCCCAGCAACACTTTCATTATTGGTAGAATCAATATCCAAATATTGACCGCCAACCATACCGTTAGGACCCACTGCTTGCGTAATAATTTTTACCAATTCCGCAGAATTACTGCCTTGGGCAATCCATTGAATTCCGAGTGGCAACAAGGCATCCCCAGCTAAAATTGCTTCAGCTTCGCCCCACTTTTTATGACTGGTCAATTTGCCGCGACGATAATCATCATTATCCATTGCAGGTAAATCATCATGAATCAGTGAATAAGTATGAATTAATTCAATTCCGCAGGCGATTCTAATTTCTGGTTCTTCGATCTTCTTTCCTAAGGCATTTAGTGTAGCTAAGAAAAGAAGTGGTCTAAGGCGCTTGCCACCAGCCATTACTGAATATGACATAGTTTGACTAATCTTTTTGCTATCAACTTCATCAGCTAAGTGCTTAGCTAAATAATCATCAATAACGGGTGTCCAATCATCTTTAAAGTAAGTAAATGCTGTCATTTTTATTCCTCTGGTGCTGATGCGTTGTTAGGATCCAATTTGTGTTCAGTGCCGTCGCTATCAATCAACTTAGCTACAGTTTCTTCGGCACTAGTTAACTTCTTATCCAAGTCACGACTAATTTTTACGCCTTCTTGGAATTGCTTCAATGCATCTTCCAATGGAACATTACCATTTTCAAGATTGGTTACGATTTGTTCCAAATTGTTTAATTGTTCTTCAAAATTATTCTTCTTAGTTGGCATTATTTTCTTCCTCTATTTTTGTAACTGTTGCTTCAACTTGACCGTCTTTGAAATGCAGGTTCAAGCTTTCCAGCTTTTTAACTTGTTTTACTGAACTAACTGTCTTGCCATTAGCATCAGTAGTATAAACAAAACCACGCTCTAAGGTTTTAAGCGGACTGTAGTCATCTAATTGCTGAACGGTCTTGCTAAAGCTGTTGCGCTTGTCTTTTAAGTAGTGCTGCATATTATCAGCCAAACGTTTGGCCAAAAAGCGCTCTTGTTGCTGCATCTGTTGCATCTGCTTATCTGGACTTGCACTAAATAATCTTTGTTTTAACAAAAGATAACTCTGCTTTGAATGATCAACCATATTTTGCATACTGTTATGCAAACTATCCTTTAAGCGATCAACCGTCTCAATTTGCTGGTCATATAAACGCGTTGGTTCACGCATAATAACCGAGTTCTTTACTCGATTCAAGCGATCGCGTTTTTCACGAATAATTGCTTGCATGCTTGAGAATAAGCGACTGCGCAGCTGCTGAATACCGGCTAATTCATCAACCAAATTTGGCGTAGCATACTCAGCGGCGGCAGTTGGCGTAGCAGCTCTGGCATCGGCTACCAGGTCACACAAAGTGGTATCGGTTTCGTGACCAACTGAAGAAATAACCGGCATTGGCATTGCATAAATCTGACGGACCACTTCTTCTTCGTTAAAGGGCCACAAGTCTTCAAGCGAACCACCACCACGGCCAATGATCATGACGTCATACTTATCACCTTGCTCAGCTATTTGATGCATCGCACGTACTAAGGAATCTGCCGCAGTATCACCTTGTACTTGAGCGGGATAAAGGTCGATTTCGGCATGAGGAAAACGGCGGTTAGCAGTGACCATGATATCGTGAATAACCGCACCTGAAGCACTGGTTACAACTGCGATTCGGTCAGGAAAGCGTGGCAGTCTTCTTTTATGATCTTGATTAAACAAGCCTTCTTTAGCAAGCTTGGCCTGCAATTGCTTTAATTGCTCATAAAGTGCACCAAGTCCAGCTGGTTCCATGTTTTCAGCGTAAAACTGATATGAACCTTGAGGGCCATACACGCTGACATAACCAGTAACGTAAACCTTCATCCCTTCTTCCGGTTTAAATTTAACCTTGTCGAAGTATGAACGAAACATTACCACATTAATCTTTGATTTTTCATCCTTTAATGAAAAATACTGGTGTGAATTACGGCGATATCTAAAGTTGGATAATTCACCTTGCAGAAAGACCTTATGTAAGTATGGGTCGTTTTTAAATTTCTGCGTAATATAATAATTTAAATCTGTAACCGTTAAATATTTATTTTCGGCCATTTTGTCTCCTAGTTAATTTAACTACTGCTTCCATTAAGAATTGTACAGTAAGAGGACCTACACCACCAGGGACAGGAGTAATATAGCTGGCTTTTTCTTTAACCGCATCAAAGTCAACGTCGCCGACTAATTTGCCATTAAGATGATTGATACCTACATCAACAACAACGGCGCCATCTTTTACCATGTCAGCCTTAACCAATAACGCTTCACCGGTGGCCGAAACAATGATATCGGCTCTCTTAGTAAGTTCGGCTAAGTTAGTGGTTTCTGAGTGAGCAATCGTTACTGTCGCATTTTGTTCAAGCATTAATGCAGCGAGGGGCTTACCTACAATATTGCTTCTACCAATGACAACAACTTCCTTACCCTTAAGTGGAATTTCATAATGTTTTAAAAGCGCAATAATTCCTTCTGCAGTAGCTGGCTCAATAAAGTGATCTTCCATCCATAGACGACCAATGTTAGCAGGAGTTAAGCCATCAACGTCTTTGTTGGGATCGATTCTTTCCAGCAACTCATCTGCATCAATTTGTTCAGGAGCTGGCAACTGGACCATTACCCCATTTATATTAGGATTCGCATTTAGCTTATCAATTAAGTCTAAAGCTTCTTGTTGTTTAGTATCAGCTGGCATTTGATAAATATCTTGAATAATGCCCATCTTTTCAGCTCTGCGCTTTTTGGTGCGAACATAAATTTTGCTAGCAGGATCATCACCAATATTTATTACGCAAAAATGTGGCGTTATTCCTTCAGCTTTTAAATTCTTAACCTTTTTTTTAAGATTTTCCCCTAATAAATTTGCTAAAGCTTTACCATCGAGAATTTTTCCCATTAACTTTCTCCTTACTGTTAAAAAAATAGCCGGCAAAACTGCCGGCTATTCATCCATTAAACAAAGTTTGCTAACATACCATTAATAAATGGCTTTTCTTTTGGCTCAGCAAATTCGTCACATAAATTCAAAGCTTCATTTACTGCTGCTTTAGGATCAATTTCATCGCTATTTTTGATTTCAAAAAGAGCAACTTCCATAATAGCAACGACAATTTGACTTACACGCTCTAGACGCCAGCCTTTTTTTAGGTGCTCTGACAAAGCAGATTGTAAATCTGCACGATTTTCAAGCACACCTTCGATCAACTTCTTCGAATAGGCAGAAAGCTGTTTTAAATTAAGCGCTGTAACGACTTTAGCTTCAACTTCTTCAGCATTTAAATCTGGCTCTTGATTAGCCAAATAAATGGCTTGCATAGCAACTTTGCGACTTTCGTGTTGGTTCATTATTTCTCTACTTCATCCTCCGGAAACAGCTCTGAGGTAGTTTCCTCAGGATCTTTTTCATCTTCTGGGAAAACTAAACCTACAACGTGTACATTAATTGACTTTAGTTCAAGGTCAGTCATTTGCAATAATTGTGCCTTAAGTTGCTTTTGAATTGCCACACCAACTTTAGGAACATTTACGCCACTTTCAAGATATACGTAAACATCAGCAACTAACTTGTTGTCTTCGTCAACCTTAACATTAACGCCTTTACCATGATCTTCACGGCCAAGAACCCAGTTAAGACCTGATCTTAGACTTCCGCGCATACCTGCAACGCCATCAACTTTTTCAGCAGCAATACCCAAAATAACTTCTAAAACACTTGGATCAATTTTAATTTGTTCGCTGTTTTCTTCGCCACTTAAGAGAATTTTTGAACTATCTGCCATTTCGCTACCTCAAAAACTACTTATTAGCACGTGATACGTAAGTACCGTCAGAAGTGTTAATAGTTAAAACATCGCCTTCGTTAATGAAGAATGGTACGTTAACTACCAAACCAGTTTCCATAGTAGCTGGCTTACCACCACCTGATGAAGTATCACCCTTGATGTTAGGTTCAGTCTTAGCAACCTTCAAATCAACAGTGTTAGGTAATTGAATACCTAAAGTTTCACCATCGTGCATAATTACGCTAACAACCATGTTTTCAAGCAAGTACTTGGATTCATCGCCAATTTGTTCATTTGGAATTGCCAATTGGTCATAAGTTGAAGTATCCATGAATACGTAGCTTGAACCATCGTTGTACAAGTATTGCATTGACTTAGTTTGAATATCTGCAGTTTCAACCTTAGCAGTTGAACGGAAAGTATATTCTTGTACAGCACCAGTTCTCAAGCTCTTAAGCTTTGAACGAACAAAGGCACTACCTTTACCTGGTTTTACATGTTGGAATTCAACAATGCGCCATAAATCATTGTTATATTGAATAGTAAGGCCATTCTTGAATTCATTTACTGAAATCATTGTCATATTAAGTCCCTCATTTCTACAATAATATCTTACCAATCTTAAACGGTTTTGGCTATAACTTCGACCTATTAAAATTACAACTATAAAGAAATTAGTTCATCTTTAGGCAAAGTTGAAAGCGTTTCTGGAGTTTGATCATGAACCAAAATATCATCTTCGATTCTAACCCCACCCTTGTCAGGCAAGTAAATACCTGGTTCAACAGTGTGGACCATGTTGTTAACTAATTTAGTGGTTCTAAATGGCAAAGCTGGCTGACAAAGTTCATGAATTTCTAGACCAATTCCGTGACCAATACCGTGGCCAAAGTATTCGCCATAACCTTGTTCGGTGATGTAATCACGTGCTGCCTTATCAACGTCATGACCGGTATTACCGACAACGGCAGCTTCTATTCCGCGACGTTGTGCTTCATGCACAATATCGTAAATTTTGTGCATTTCAGGATCTACTTCACCTAAGGAAACGGTACGCGTAATATCAGCAGCATAGCCATGGTAAAAACTACCGAAGTCGATGACAATCATGTCACCTTCTTCAATCTCTTTATCGCTGGCCACACCGTGGGCCCAAGCTGAGCGAACACCAGAAGCTATAATTGTATCAAAGTCAGGACCATCTCCGCCATTAACTTTGAATAAATAATCAAGTTTAGCACCAACTGCACGTTCTTTTACGCCTGGTTTGATCATTGGCAAAATTGCCTTAAAGCTTTCCATTGAAATATCGATTGCTTTACGCAATGCGGCAATTTCTAATTCATCCTTAACATTGCGGACACGTTCAACCAATTCCTCGACCATTTCAAAATCGATGTCAGGATTAAGTTCCTTTAACTTAGCAAATTCAGCAGCTGAAACAAATTCGCCTTCAACTAAAACTTTCTTCACATTAAGCTTTTTAAGGGCCTTAGTAAGTTCTTCGTAATCACTGGAGTGTTTCATAACAACATCCATTTCACCTGGAGCTTGGGCCTTAATTTGTCCTGCAAAGCGTGAATCTGACAAAAGAGTACGTTCACCTGCGGCAGTTAAAATAAGTTGAGCTTCTTCACCGGTAAAATTGGTGAGATAACGATAATTAGCTTGATTAAAGATGATCATTGCATCGGCATCGTGCTCTTTAATCAAGTCTGTAACATGATTAATTCGGTTATTAATCAATGATAATAATTGTTGCTTTTCTTCCATAATCAGAACCTTCTTTGCATAGTATAATTTGAATCTATTATACTAGAATTTCAACTCTAATACTTGAAAAAGGTTACAAAAAAGACGAATGGTCTTAACCATTCGTCTCCTTAATTATCTTCTGAATTACTTAGCTTCTTCAGCTGGGTATACAGAAACTTGCTTCTTGAACTTGCCAAGACGTTCAAACTTAACAACGCCGTTAACAAGTGCAAATAAAGTGTCGTCTCCACCTTGACCTACGTTCTTGCCTGGGTGAATCTTAGTACCACGTTGACGGTAAATAATTGAACCTGCGTGGATTGATTGACCGTCACCAGCCTTAGCGCCTAAACGACGACCAGCTGAGTTACGACCGTTGGCAGTAGAACCGCCACCCTTGTGGTGGGCAAATAATTTCATACCTAAAATATTCATAATCATTTCACCTCTGAAAATTAAGCTTCAATCTTTTCAACTGTAACCTTAGTGTAAGGTTGACGGTGACCATACTTGCTGTGTGAGTGCTTCTTAGGCTTGTACTTGAAAGTTACAACTTTCTTTTCCTTACCTTGCTTTTCAACTTTAGCAGTTACCTTAGCACCATCTACTAATGGAGTACCAACCTTAACGTCGTCACCATTAGCTACAAGGATAACTTCGTCAAAAGTTACTTCGCTGCCTTCTTCAGCATCAAGCTTTTCTACAAATACGCTGTCGCCTTCTGCAACTTTGTATTGCTTACCACCGGTCTTAATAATTGCGTACATTTGTACACCTCCGAAAAAATACTTAGACTCGCCGAACTGAGGTGCTTCTTACTCAAGAAGACTTCTAACCCCAAGCCGTGCGGTTGCAGATGTGGAGGTCCCCACAAATACAACTCTTATATAATACAACGGTTTTCAGCGGATAGCAATAATTTACTATAAATTACTTAGTCTCTGCTTCTTTATATTCAATGGATTGTGTTCCTTCATAAGCTGGCAAGCCATTTTCAGCCCGATAAAGTGCACGTTCAAAAGAACGATATCCTTTAGATGAAGAAACAGCAAATTTCACGCCATATTTTGAGGCAAATTCTTGGATGTTCCAAGTTGCATCGTGAGCGGCATATGCGGTCATCAGGATCACGATATCAAGATCCTTGATTTGCCGCTCCATGATCTTCTTTTTGCCTTCAAAAGCATCAATTGGAATAGGAATACCATTGTATCTAGTAACGATGCCTTCGAGAATACCTTCATTTTGGTTGTTACCAATCGCAATGCCGACTCTTTGATAGTGCAGATTCATGTCCAGCTTGGTTAATTCTTCCGCGTTATCCTTCTTGGATTTGTCTTTCTTCTTATAAGATAAATCAGACTTCTTTGGCGGATCTACTTGATAAATCCAGCGAATTTGAACGGCATCACTTGGATTCTTCTTAATTCTCACATCCCCTGTGTACCAGGCAAGATCTACAATCGAACCATCTTCGAGGTGAATATTTTCGCCTTGATAATAACTAGAGTCAACCGGAATAGTTACTTCTTTGCCACGAATGCGCAGTTTTTCACCCTTAATATTGCGCGTAATTGCTAACTGGCCAGTCTTTCCTTGAACTACCGCATAACGGAACTCTTCAATTGGATCGTAATCACGTGCGCGCAATTTGCGATAACCAACCACACGCAGCACTTCTGCTTCATAGTTTGGATTGTCCTTATCTTCTAAGGCTTCGACAATATCGCCACTCTTTAAGTTCAAGGAGTGTATTTGTGATTCCTTGATTCTAAAAACAATTTGACCATTATCATTAATCAAATTGCATCCCGAAAGAGTCCGAATAACTGTGTAACGTCTTCCCTTACGATAGTCACGCTTAGGTTCTTCCTTAGGCTTTAAGGCGTCTTCAAAGATTTTCTTGTTAACTGCTTCTGTTGTAGTCTTAGACTTCTGAATGGCCTGGTCAAGTTTGCCGAGTACATTACCATAACGTTTGCCCACGCCAGGAACAAAAGTAATCTTGTGCAAGGCTTCAAGTGACTTCTTCTTAGCAGCCTCATCACCAGGTGTTTCAATTAATTCAGTCAAGCCCATCAATAATTGCTTAAATTGCTTTAAATCTGCGTTTCTTTGTGCGATTGATTGTGTGTTAGCCATCTTCTTAGGCTTAGGAGCTTCCTTTTTAAGTGCCGCTTTTCCAGCTGTGCCACCTTCTGCCATAGCAAGAATTGCCTTAATTGCGTTTAAACTATTGGCTAAGCTTTTATCATCTGCGTCAGTTTTATTTAAAATAATTTTGATATTATTTCGATAATCGTACATAGTTTCACCACTTTTCCCAAATTTACATCCTATCTATTATATGCTTACTTTTAATAATTAAAACTAAAATATAAAGTTATCAGTTGTATTTTAAGCTTAATCTAACTATAATTTAACGAAAAAGCACTTTAAAAATATGAGGAGGCATTTTTATGACTAAAACTCGTCCAGAAGACTTGGATTGGAACAAGCTTGGCTTCAAATATCATGACTTACCCTATCGCTGGGTAGATGAATTTAAAGATGGTAAATGGCAAGGCGGTCATTTGACGCAAGACTCTACTATCACTTTTAATGAAGCAGCTGAAGAACTCCACTACGGTCAGGAAATCTTTGAAGGTTTAAAGGCCTACCGCAGAAAAGATGGCGGCATTAACTTATTTAGACCTGACCAAAATGCCAAAAGAATGGCAAATTCTGCTAAGCGTCTTTTGATGGAGCCTTATCCAGAAGATGAATTCATTAAAGCAGTTAAAGAAGTCGTTTTAGCCAACCAAGATTTCGTCCCTCCTTACGGCTCAGGTGGTACGCTCTACCTTCGTCCATTTATGATGGGAACTCAGCCAATTGTCGGCGTTTCACCCTCTGAAACTTATCAATTCAGAATTTATGCCACTCCCGTTGGCGCCTATATTAAAGGTTTGAAACCAATGCCATATGAGGTCAGCGACTACGATCGTGCTGCACCATTTGGTACTGGACAAGCAAAAACTGCCGGCAACTACGCCAGCAGCTTGATGCCATCATTGATTGCCAAAAAGAATGGTTTTGCCGATGCCCTTTACCTTGATCCAAAAGATCACAAATATATCGATGAATTCGGCGGTGCGAACTTCTATGGCATTACTAAAGATGGCCAATTCCAAACACCAAAATCAGACTCAATTTTACCTTCAATTACCAAACGCTCTATCTTAAAGATTGCTAAAGACTTAGATCTTGATCCAGTCGAAACTAAGATTCCAATCGAGGACGTCGATCGCTTCGCAGAAGCTGGCGCAATGGGGACAGCTGCTGTAATTTCACCAGTCGGCTCACTCACTTATCAAGGTAAAAAGTACGTCTTTGGTAGTGAAACTGAAGCTGGTCCGATCACCCAAAAACTGTATGATACTTTAACTGGCATTCAATTTGGCGATCTTGAAGACAAATATGGTTGGACTGTTAAATTAAGTTAAACAAAAATAAGCAAAGAAAAATGATCTTCTACCAAAATAGAAGATCATTTTTTGTTTAGGCTCTCCATTCGCCGCCTTGGCCGTATGAATGCTTACCTAATTCATTGATGATTACGTGGATGTGTTCCTTAGGAGCACCAGTATTCTTGTGAACTGCTTCGGTAACGTCCTTCATCAAATTAGTGATTTGTTCGTCTGAACGCCCTTTAATTAATTCAATATGTACAAATGGCATAATATTCAACTCCCTATCTTTATGAATTTGCTTCAATTATAGCAGAAAATTAACCAAAAACTTCGGCTGCAGCTAGAATTTCGAGCTTTGATTCATCTACTTTATCTCGAACATATGCATCAAATAAGCGATTACGATACTTATCAGTTTTCAAATTAAAATTAAGCGTCCAGGCTCCCAAAAAAAGCCAGTAAACTAAGAACCTCCTTTTTCATATCTATCCTCAATTTTTCTTCAAAAAATCGGTAATCAAGCGGTTAGCACGCGTCACATATTTACCCTTAAAGTCATGACCAGCATGCTTGAAAATATATAATTTCGAATGCTTAAACTTCTTATTAGCCTTCTCTGAATATGTTTCAGGCACAATGATATCGTCTGTACCATGCATGATCAGTACAGGACCATTGTATTTAGTGGCGGATTTTAACAAGTCATAATTAAACAGTTTAGCAAAGTAATTCTTACCCACTGTAAAACCAAACAGATTCAACGTATCAGGCACGCGATTAATTGATTTAAAGGCAACCTGCGCATAATCAGTAATTGAAAATGCAGGGTAAAGCAAAATTAATGACTTAACTTCTTTTGGATATTTAGAAGCAAGCATCGCGGAAACGGCCCCGCCCTGGCTTTCACCTAACAGCGATACCTGATAGCGATCAACATCGCTTCTATTTCTAACTGCATTTAAAACTGTCTTTAGATTTTGCTCCTCCGTAAAAATCGACATATTCAATTGACCAACGCCTGTGCTGCAGCCATTTTTGGCACCACCAGGATAATCAAAAGCATAAGCGACATAACCCTGACCTGCCAAATATTGTGCATATTTAGTTACATCACGGTAGTTGCCAGCTAAGCCGTGCGATAAAATGACCGCCTTTTTCTTACCTGGTAAATTTTGGGGCAAGTACAATCGACCATAAATATTGACGCCATCTTGATTGATATTCCAATCTTGCTCCAATACTTGATATTTCTTTTGGGGCAAGCTCTCCCTTGTTTTATTTCGCTTAACTGTTTTTACTGATGAATCTGAATTAGTATTATTTTTATTCATCGTGCATCCCGTCAACGCGAATGCCAAGCTAAGCAAAACTAATGTTGCTAATTTTTTCAAAATTTATTTCACCTTAATTAAAAAAATACCTAAGCGTTGCTTAGGTACTTTTATTATACAAAAAAAGCGCGCGCATATTCACTCGCGCTAAATAGATATTTATCTTTTTTTAGAAATTAGCTGACTTAACGTATAAGCCCTTACCAATACGGTAGTAGTACTTACCGTTAATGTTAAAGCGTGAACCGTAAGTCTTAACTGGAGTACCTTTTCTCAAAACTCTCCAGTTTGCACGTCTTCCTGCGTGGTTGTAGATATAAGCATTGCGTCTCATAACACGTGAGTTACCTAAAACGTTGCTTGCCATTACATAACGGTCATTGCCAACCTTAAGAGCAGTCTTGCCATTATCCAAAGTTACAGTTGAGCCGTAGTATTGAATGCCGTAGTAAGCTGCGTAGTAGCCACTTTGACGTTCACCCTTCTTGTTGTAAATGTAGGCCTTCTTCATTACGTAAGCAGAAGTTGCTGGTTCAGTTGGAGTTGAATCAGTCTTATTGTCAGTAGATGAAGAATTTGAGTTATTAGTAGTATTTGAATTACTGCTTGAAGGAGCTTGTGAAACAGCACCGTTGTTAGAAGTTACATTACCGTTAATTGATAATGGAAGAACAGCAACGTTACCATCAACGCTTAGTCCGCGCCAGTTATCAGTAAATTGCCAAATTGATACACCGTCCATTGATGGGAAGTAATTAAAGTTAGGATTATCAATTCTACCTGAAATAGCATATGAAGCTACCCATAATGAGTTAGGGTACTCAGCAATTACGCTGCTGGTATCAATGTTGTTTTGCAAAACTGATGAACTTGCGTAAAGAAGTGGTTGGTAACCAGCTGCCTTGATTGTGTCCATGAATGCAATGATTGCGTTAGCAGTTGGCGTCTTACCACCATAAATGTTGTTGCCTTGGCCAGTTTCATAGTCACAAGCAATATATGAACCCTTTGGTAAACCAAATGCTTGCGCTGCCTTAACAGCATAGTTTGCTTCTGCTACAGCAGCACTTGAGTTAGAACTAAAAGTAGCAAAGTGGTATGCCATTGGCATCATATTGTTAGAAATAGCTGTAGAAATTTGGCTTGAAGCCTTAGGGTTACGGTATGAAGTACCTTCACTTACCTTAACGATAGCAAATTGTGCACCTGCTTGAGCATGACTTGATAAGTCAGCATTTTGGTAACTGGCAACGTCCACACCAAGTGAACGTGCTGCAACAGATGTAGCTGATGCTTGAACAGTAATTTGTGGTCGATTAATTTGAGTTACTGCCACTCCCGCAGTTTCTAATACGGTTGCACATGCCAATTTAATAATTAATTTTTTGGTTGTAGTCAATCTTCTCGTCCTCCACTATGTGAAAAAATTCAAATTCACACTTGTTGATCTTCCTAGTAATACGAAATCAAATTTAGGATAAGCTCGTTTGAGATTTTAGTCAATAGATTCGCTCTAGATGTAAGGTTAGCTTAATCTTTGTCATAATTTTGTATCATACAAGGCCAAAAGCTTTACAGCCAAGTTTCTTCATAAATATTTTCTCTAAAACCACAAGTTAAATGATCATCGCCGACAACAAGCGGACGCTTAATCAGTTTGCCATCTTTGGACATCATCTCGGCAGCTTCTTCAATCGTCATATCAGGAATTTTGTCCTTTAATTTCTGCTGGCGGTAATGTTGACCAGATGTATTGAAAAAGTATCTTAAACCGCGATCTTGATACTTAGTCATCCACTTAATCAAGTCTTCTTTTTTAGGTGGCTGTTCAACTAAATCTTGGAACTCATACTTTACGCCATGATCGTCTAACCACTTTTGCGCTTTCTTTGAAGTAGAACAACGTTTATAACCATAAAATTTAATCATATTAATCCTTCTTCATGTGTTCTCTAAAGAATTCAAGTTCTTCATCGTTAGCAATATCGGCTAATTCATCCTTTTGATTTACGAAAAAGACATGGCCACGAGGATGATCTTTATCGCCATATGATTTACAAATTGCATGCACGCCGCGACCTAATAAGAAGCCAAATAAAGTAAACTGCATATCATGCAAGAAATCATTATTTGAAGTAATTAAGAATGTTGGCAAGAAATTAGAGTTAATATACTTTTCAACGTCAAGTTGTTCGTGATACTTATCAACTGCTTTAGGAATGAAGTAAAGACTCTCAAGACCATCAAGACTTTCGGGAGTTAAAACAAATGAAGCAGCACAGTTAAGTCCAACTGCTCTAAACTTTAAGTTAAGCGGCTTGTATGGGAACAATTTGGCATAGTCTGGATTAGTCAAAATCGTTACATATTGTTCAGCCATTTGACCACCGGCACTGTCGCCAACGATGAAGACATTGTTTCTATCTAAACGATATTCTTCTGCATGGTCATCGACCCAGTGCATGTAACGGTCGACATCGTCCAACTCATCAGGAAATTCGGCGTTTTCTGGGGCAAGGCGGTAGTTAGGGTTAATGAAGGCAAAACCATGCTTAGCCAGATTCATGCCGTAATATTGGTAAGTTTCTTTGGTGCCGTAAACCCAACCACCACCGTGGATATTGATGATGACAGGAAATGGCTCATCAGTCTTTTTAGGCAGATAAACATCTAAGGTATGCCATTTGTCTGAGCCGTATGATAAGTCATCGATCCGTTCAACCTCGGGAATATCATGTGGCAAATCTTTGTCACGTTCGTCGTCGCTCTTTTTGCATCTCGCACGATACTCTGTGACAAACTTTTTAAGTCTCTGTGAAAGTTCCATAATGCTTCTCTTTTCTATTATTTATTGATCACACTTTAATTATACTTGCTTTAAAATAAAAACCCGGATTTAAAATAAAAAAATAATTTTTTTAAAATATCCCTTGCATTTTAAATGGGTATTCCCTATAATAGTTTATGTTCTGTTGAGGACATACAAACATACAGATGGTCTGGTAGCTCAGCTGGATAGAGCAACAGTCTTCTAAACTGTGGGTCGTGGGTTCGAATCTCACCCGGATCACCAAAGTAGCAACGCTTGTGTGCGTTGCTTTTTTGTTGCAAAAAATAGGCCAAAGAAAAATGCCGATAATCTTTGCTTTACGCTTTGATTGTCGGCATTTTTTATCTAGTTAAACAGATTTCATGATCAAAGATCTTCTGCATCTCATCATTAAAATTATGTGCGATAAACACAATCGTGGCATCGGTTTTAACTAATCGTTTCAAAATTCTCATTGTTGCAGCTTGGTCAATTGCACTTGTTCCTTCATCAATCAAGATTAGCTTACTATCATGAACCTTACTACGAGCTAAAACTATTTTTTGCCTTTGACCACCTGAAACGTTTAATTTATTCAAATCAATTTCTGTTTCAATTCCATCTGGAAACTTCGATACGTCACTAGCTAGCTGCACATCGTCAATTGCTCCAGAAACAAATTGTTCTAGTTTATCATTAAACATTGTAATATTCTCGGCAATCGTCGCTGGGAACAGCACTGGAAATTGTGGCAAATAACCAATTTCGGCTAAATCTGGCTTAACTACTTTCCCACTCTCATCAAAGTATTCAATTTCACCACGAGTGGCTTTTTCTTCGCCTAAAATCAACTTAAATAAAGTACTCTTGCCAGAACCAGAGTCACCAGTAAGTAAGACCTTTTCACCAGCATTAACTTGAATATCAGGGAAAGCTACTTCTTCACCGTTCTTAAATTTGATAGCTAAACCTTTAGTTGAAAACGACACTGGCTGTTTCAAATCAACCGATTTTCCATCAATGATCTTTTTCCTGGCCTGTAAAATTTGCTTACGCAAATCCTTAGTTGCCTTCATTCGACCGCCATAATCAGCTATTCCTTGAAGCGAAGCAAACATCGCTGAACTAAAGTTACCAATACTTGCAATTAAACCAAAAGCAGCCCAATTATTAACCACCAAAAATCCAGTTAACAGGAAAATCAATGCATCCCCAACTGAATAAGCTAATTGATTTAAATAGTCCAGTTTTTGATCTACCTTTTGTTTTTCAACGTTAGCATTTTCCAATTTACCTGAACTCTTAGCAATCACGTCGAACAACTTTTGTCCTGCTAAATATCTGCGCAGTTCTGAAAGACCAATGAGCCAATCACCCAATGTCTTCAGATACTTTTTATTTGCATCAGATACTAGACTGGTAACCTTCTGTAATTGCTTATCCATCAGTTTAGGCAAATAAATCTGCACTGCCGCAAAAATTAAACACGCAAGAAGTAAGCTCCATTGAAATGTAAACAGTGTAAGGGCTACGCTAAATAC